>NZ_CAXPXK010000052.1:0-16022 GCF_964221125.1 Alloalcanivorax sp. | reverse complement strand
CTGGAGGCCCTGGGCTTCCAGTGCGAGACGCTGTGGTTCGAGGAAGTGCGCAACCTCTGGGCGCGGCGCGGCAGCGACGGCCCGCTGCTGGTGTTCGCCGGGCACACCGACGTGGTGCCCACCGGCGACGCCGGCAAATGGCGCTTCGACCCGTTCGCGCCCACCGAGGACGGCGACCTGCTCTACGGCCGCGGCGCGGCGGACATGAAAGGCTCCATCGCCGCCATGCTGGTGGCGGTGGAAGACTTTATCGCCGCCCACCCGGACCACCGGGGCAGCCTCGGCTTTCTGATCACCGCCGACGAGGAAGGCCCGTCGGTGAACGGCACCGTCAAGGTGGTGGAAACCCTGCAGGCCCGCGAGGAGCACATCGACTACTGTCTGGTCGGCGAGCCCTCCTCCACGGACACCGTCGGTGACGTGATCAAGAACGGCCGGCGCGGATCCCTGGGGGGCCTGCTCACCGTGAGAGGCGTGCAAGGGCACGTGGCCTACCCGCATCTGGCCCGCAATCCGGTGCATGAAGTGGTACCGGCCCTGGCGGAGCTGGCGGCGGCGGAATGGGACCGGGGCAATGATTTCTTCCCCGCCACCAGCTTTCAGATCTCCAACATCAACGCCGGCACCGGCGCCACCAATGTGATTCCCGGTGATTGCCAGGTGCTGTTCAATTTCCGCTTTTCCACCGAAGTCACCGATTTCGAACTGCGCCAGCGCACCGAAACCATTCTGCAAAGCCACGGCCTGGATTACGAGATCGAGTGGAAGCTGTCCGGCCAGCCGTTCCTCACCGACCGCGGCGCCCTGGTGGACGCCACCGTGGCGGCGATCAAGGAACGCACCGGCGCCGACACGCATCTGTCCACCGCCGGCGGCACCAGTGACGGCCGCTTTATCGCCCCCACCGGCGCTCAGGTCGTCGAGCTGGGTCCGGTCAACGCCACCATCCACAAGGTGGACGAGCACACCTCCATCTCCGAGCTGGACACGCTCACCGGCATCTACCAAAGCATCCTGAAAAACCTGCTCGCCGGTTAACGCCCGCTATTTCGCGGGCCGCGTGCCCAGCACCACCAGATAGATCAACCCCACGATCGGAATGAACGCGGCCACGAAACCGGCCGCGGCGGGCAGCAGCGGTTTCATGCCTTTGTTGCGCGCGATCATCAAACTCAGCAGCGTGCACACCACCACCCAGGCGCCGTAGAACGGCAGCCATGCGTTGAAATCCTCGATCATCGTTTCTCCTTTTTTATCCGTCGGTCAGCATAGCAAAGTTTGACAGCCGCGCCGCCTGCAGCGGCGGCATCGCCATTCCCCGGGCCGGGGGCGTATGCTTCCATTATCGTTTGTCACCGACCCGTTTTATCGTCCATGGCCGGAGCCACGAGATGACCGTCACCGATATCAACCCCGCCACCGGCGCCGCCGTGGCCGAGCTCAATGAAACCGATCTCGCCGGCATGCCCGAGCGCATGCAACGGGCCCGCGCCGCCCAGCGCCAGTGGGCGGCCAAGTCGTTCAAGGAACGGGCCCGCCATATCGAGCTGATGCGCCGCTATATCGTTGACCGCGCCGAGGACCTGGCCGCCACCGTCAGTGACAGCAACGGCAAGACCCGCATCGACGCCCTGGCCACGGAAGTGCTGCCCTGTGCCCTGGCGTGCAATTGGTACGCCAAAAACGCCGGCAAGGTGCTCGGCCCGCAAAAACGCGCCGCCGGCCACCTGCTGTTCGCCAACAAGCGCACCGAAGTGAGCCACCTGCCGCTGGGCGTGGTGGGCATCATCAGCCCCTGGAACTACCCGCTGTCGATCCCGTTCGGTGAAATCGTCATGGCGCTGATGGCCGGCAACGCGGTGCTGCTCAAAGTGGCCGCCGCCACCCCGGCGGTGGGCCGCGCCATCGAACGCATCCTGGACGCCGGCGAACTGCCGGAGGGGCTGTTCCAGCACATCGTCGGCTCCGGCTCCAAGGTGGCCACCGCCTTCTTCGAAAACGGCATCGACAAACTGTTCTTCACCGGCAGCGTGCCCGCCGGCAAGACCCTGATGGCTCAGGCGGCGCAGACGCTGACGCCGGTGTCCCTGGAACTGGGCGGCAACGACGCCATGATCGTGCTCGCCGACGCCGACCTGGAGCGCGCCACCAACGGCGCCGCCTGGGCCGGCTACCAGAACGCCGGCCAGAGCTGCGGCGGCGTGGAACGCATCTACGTGGAAGCCGCCGTCTACGACGACTTCGTGGAACGGCTGGCGAAGAAAACCCGCGCCCTGCGCCACGGCCCCGGCCACGACAAGGAAGTCACCGCCGACATCGGCAGCCTGACCACCGAGGGCCAGCTGCGCACCGTCCAGCAGCACCTGGAAGACGCCCTCGCCAAGGGCGCGCGCATCCAGGCGCAGTCACAACCGGTGGGCAACGTGGACAACGGCTTCTTCTTCCCCGCCACCCTGCTCACGGAACTGTCCGACGACATGCTCACCGTGTGCGAGGAAACCTTCGGCCCGATCCTGGCGGTGGAAAAAGTCGCCAACGCGGAACAGGCGCTGGAGAAAGCCAACCGCTCCAACCTGGCGCTCACCTCGTCAATCTGGACCGGCGACAACAAGCGCGGCCGGGAACTGGCGGCGCGCCTGGAAAGCGGCGTCACCACCATCAACGACCACCTCTACACCCACGGCCTGTCGGAAGCGCCCTGGGGCGGCTGGAAGGAATCCGGCATCGGCCGCACCCACGGCCCCGAAGGCCTGCTGGAAATGACCAACGCCAAGGTGATCAACTGGGACCTGCTGCCAGCCAAGCGCAACCTCTGGTGGTACCCGTTCGACCAGGCCACCTACAAGGGCCTGCTTAACGCCCTGCGCTTCGCCTTCCCCACCGGCGTCGGCCAGTGGCTGGGCGCCAGCCTCAAGCTCACCCCCTTCCTGATCCGCAAGATGTTCACCGGCTGGAAGGCGGACTAGGTTTTGGGCAGGCGGCCTCCGGTGACCACCAGGAGGCCGCTTATTACAATCAGGGCGATCCCGGTCCAGGTGAAGGCGTCCGGGAAATCGCCGAACACCAGCCAGCCCACCGTCACCGCGGACACCATCTCCATATAGCTGACCGGCGCGAGCGCCGGCGCCGGGGCGTATTCGAAGGCGCTGATAATCAGAAAGTGCGCCAGCGCGCCGACGCTGCCCATGATCAGCATCAGGCCCCAGCCGCCCAGGTCCGGGGTGGTCCAGAACGGCGCCACCACCAGGCTGAGCACGGCGAAGCCGAACACCGAGGTATAGAACAGCGTCACCGAGGCGCGGCCGCTGCCGGACAGACGGCGGGTGGTGAGCTGATAGAGCCCGTAGGACACACCGGCGGCCACGCCCAGCAGCGACGCCCATTCGAACGCCGCCCAGCCGGGCCGGATCACCACCAGGGTGCCGCTGAAGCCCACCACCACCGCCAGCCAGCGGCGCGCCCCGGCGTGCTCGCCGAGCAGCCAGGGGGCCAGCGCGGTGCTCACCAGCGGGCCGATGAACGCCAGCGCCAGGGCGTTGGCCAGGGGCAGGAAGGCGATGGCGCCGAAATAGCAGAGCGTGGTGGACAGCAAAAAGGCACTGCGCACGATCTGCAGACCGAGGCGGCGGGGAAGCAACTCGCGCAGCGGCAGCCGCCACAGCAACAGCGCGGCCAGCAGCGCGAAATGGAACAGATAGCGGGCCCAGGTAACCTGCACCACGTGGTACTCGGCGCTCAGGTGCTTGGCGAGCCCGTCCATCACCGGCAGAATCCCCACGCCCAGCGCCATCAGAGCCACGCCCAGTAACGGACGGCCGGCGGCCGGCTGGCTGCTGTCGGTGCTCACAGGGCCGCCAGCCACTCCCGCGTGGGCGCGTACCACCAGGCACCGGTCACCGGCTGGGTGAAGTCCAGCAGGCGGTCGCGGACGCCATCGTCGGTCAGTCCGTACATGCGGCGCAGCAGATAGTCGAAGCGGTCCAGCTCGCAACTGAACGCAATAAAATAGAGCCCGTATTCGGTGGTGTTGCCGTAGGGCACCGAGCGCCGCCAGATTTTTTGCGGCACGCCGTGGTAGTCCACGTCGGTGCGCCCCACATGGGCGTTGACGGGCATGCGCTCGTCGTCGAATTCCACCGCGTCCGCCTTGGTGCGGCCGAACACGTTCTCCTGCTCCGCTTCCGGCAATTTATGGAAGTCCTCGAGACCGGTATGCACCCATTTCTGGGTCAGCACCCAGCTGCCGCCGGCCGCCGGGTGCGGCTGGGGGATGATGGCCGCCTCCTTGGCGCGCTCGCCCTCCGGGTTGCCGATGCCGTCGACGAAGCCGGACAGGTCACGCAGGTCGTGGTAGACGAACGCCTGCACTTCCAGTTGCAGATCCAGCTCCCGCGCCAACAGCCGGTGCACCCGCAGGCCGGCATCGAACAGCGCGCTGCGGTTGTCCGCCTGAATCCAGATCAGAAGGTCGCCCTGGGTGGCGGGCACCATGCCCTCCAGGGAGAACGGCGGAAAGTCGAAGCCCTCGCCGAGCCGGTCCCACAACCCCGGGCCGAACGCCATCAGCACCGGGGTGCGCTCCCCGGCCACCGCCAGCGCCTCGCGCAGGGCGGCGCGCACCGCTTCAACCGAATGGCCGCCCCCCAGGGCGAATTCCAGGAACAAATGCTCGGTGAAACTGCGGTCGAAAATACCGGCCTGATGCTCGGACACGTTGGACTTCCTCTGCAAGCAATGGAAAGACCGTGATTGTAGCAACATCCCGGGCCCCGGACAGGGGCCACACCAGCACTGCTCAGGCGTTCGACGGACGGTAACATCTTGCAATATCCGGTTATGTCCGGGGGCCCGCCCTTTAGGTAGAATTCACAAACCTTTTCCCACAGTTTCGGCCCTTATGACGCCCTGGTTAGGACTTGATCGACTCTTTTTCCTGCTGATTCGCGCTTTTATGCGTCTGTGCACGCGTATCCGCGCGCTGCCCGGCGACCCCGCCGAACTGCAGCTGAACCCCGACATACCGGTGGTGTATGTGCTGCGCGACCGCTCCCTGGCGGACGCGGCGGTGGCCGACCAGGCGGCTCGCCGGCTCGGACTGCGCGCCCCCAAGGCGTCGCTGACCCTGGGCAAGCAGCATCTGTCGCGCAGCTACTTCCACCTCTACAAGCGGGAAACCACCATCAGCCGTCAGCGCCGGGCGATCACCCCGGCGCGACTGCAGCGGCTGGTATCCGGCCTCAAGCACAACCCGGAACTGGATGTGCAGCTGGTGCCGGTGTCGGTGTTCTGGGGCCGCCAGCCGGAAAAAGAGAATTCCCTGTGGCGGATTATCTTCTCCGATAACTGGTCGCCGCCGGGCTTCATCAAGAAATTCTTCATCGTGCTGACCCAGGGTCGCGACCTTTACGTGCAGTTCAGCTCGCCCATGTCGCTGCGCCAGCTGGTCGACCAGTGCCGCTCCGACGACCAGGTGGTGCGCAAGACGTCGCGGATTCTGCGCGTGCACTTCCGCCGCCAGCAGGAAGCCGCCATCGGCCCCGACCTGTCCCACCGGCGGACGCTCACCAACTCGATCATGGAAGCCGCCTCGGTGCGCGAGGCGATCCAGCACACCGCCGAAGAGAACAAGGAAAGCGAGGACAAAACCCTGGCGCGGGCGCGCGGCTACGCGATGGAGATCGCGGCGGACTATTCGCACACCACCATCCGCGCGCTGGAGCTGTTCCTCAACTGGTTGTGGAACCGCCTCTACGACGGCATCCGGCTATACAACCTGGACAACCTCACCCAGGTGGCCCGCGACCACGAAATCATTTACGTGCCCTGCCACCGCAGCCACATCGACTATCTGCTGCTGTCGTTCGTGGTCTACCGCAATGGCCTGGTGCCGCCGCACATCGCCGCCGGCATCAACCTGAACCTGCCGGTGGTGGGCACCATCCTGCGCCGGGGCGGCGCTTTCTTCATGCGCCGCAGCTTCCGCGACAACCCGCTGTACGCGGCGGTGTTCTACGAATACCTGCACAGCATCACCACCCAGGGCTTCTCCATTGAGTATTTCGTGGAAGGCGGCCGCAGCCGCAGCGGCCGCATGCTGCAACCGCGTACCGGCATGCTGGCGATGACGGTGCGCAGCTTCCTGCGCGACGCGCGCAAGCCGATCGCCTTCGTGCCGGTCTATATCGGCTACGAAAAAGTGATCGAAGGCGGCTCCTACATCGGCGAACTGCACGGCGGCAAAAAGAAAAAAGAATCCGTGGGCGGCCTGATGAAATCGCTCAAGGTGCTGCGCAGCCATTTCGGCCAGGTGCACGTGAACTTCGGTGAGCCGATCAAGCTGGTGGACTACCTGGACAGCCACCGGGAAGGCTGGCGCAACGAAGAGCTGTCTGTGCACGAAACCCCGGACTGGTTCAAAACCACCATCAACAACCTGGGCCGCGACGTGGTCACCGGCATCAACGCCGCCGCCGTCGCCAACCCGGTCAACCTGATCAGCCTGGCGCTGCTGGCCACGCCCAAGCACACCATGGACCTGCAGCAACTGCGCCAGCAGCTGCAGCTCTACATCAACCTGCTCGATCAGGCGCCCTACAGCGACACCGCCCGGCTGGCGGAGAACGATCCGGACGTGATCATCGAGTACGGGCTGGAGCACGAATTCCTGATCCGCGTCGCCCACCCGCTCGGCGACGTGGTCACCACCGACCCGAAAACCGCGCTGCAGATGGCCTATGTGCGCAACAACAGCCTGCACCTGTTCGTCCTGCCGGGGCTGATCTGCTCGCTGTTCCTGAACGCCCGCAGCATCCGCATGGACATGCTGCAAAGCATGATCGCCCTGCTCTATCCGTTCTTCCGCAACGAATACCTGCTGCACTGGCGCGAGGACGGCGAACTGCCGGCGGCGGTGGAGCGCATCGCCTCAGTGCTGGAAGAGCACGGCCTGGTGAGCCGCGAGGACGACTGCCTGCACGGCGCCGCCATCCACACCTATGCGTCGGACATGCTGGCGCACCTGGGGCAGACGGTGATGCCGTCCCTGGAGCGCTTCTACCTGACCATCCGGCTGCTGGTGCAGTACGGCAGCGGCAGGCTGGACGCCGACGCCCTCAGCGATCTCGCCCACCACACCGCCCAGCGGCTGTCGCTGCTTTACGAATTCAATTCCCCGGAATTCTTCGACAAGGTGGTGCTGCGCAACTTCATCAATCAGCTGCGCGATACCGACCTGGTCTGGCAGGACGACGACAAGGCGCTGTGCTTCGGCGACAACCTGCGCGCCCTGGACGACGAAGCCCGTCGCATCCTCAGCCCGGACATCAGCCAGGCGATCCAGCGCGTCACCCGCGTGCCCGAGCTGGAACGGGCGCTGGCGGAAACCGCCGAGCACGACGCCCAGGACGACGGCAACACCGCCAAAGGCACCGAAGCGGACAAATGAATCAGTTGACAGTTAATAGTGAACAGTTAACAGCGAAAACAGCGCGCACCGACCAGCGTTTGCGCGATAGCAGTGTTTGTCATGCGTTTTTGCAACGGTTTTTTGACGTTAGCTATTAACTATTAACTATTAACTGTTAACTGTTAACTGTTAACTGCCATGCCGTTGTGGACGTCGAAGCGGACGGTCTTGCCTTCCAGGACGTGGTGCGGGGCGCGGCCGGCCAGGGGCGGCGCGCGGCGGGGGCGTTTGATGACGACTTTGCGGGCCGGCACCGCCAGCGCCACGTCCAGCAGGCGGCGCTCTTCGTCGTCGTCGGGATAGGGGCAAAGCTGCTGCAGCCACTGAAGATCCTGCTTCACCGCCGCGCTTTTGCCGCGGGCCGGAAACATCGGGTCCAGGTAGACCGCGTGCCAGGGGCCGGCGGGCAGCGTCAGCGTGGCGGCGTCGCCGTTGTCCAGCAGCGTCAGTAAGGCGGCGGCGCCCTGCCCCTGGGCGCGCGCCAGCGCATCGGCGATGAGCGCGTGCAACACCGGCTGGCGCTCCACCATACTGACCGGATAGCCGGCGGCGGCCATCAGCGCCGCGTCCCGCGCCAGGCCGGCGGTCAGGTCCAGCACCCCCTGGACGCCGTCCCGGCAGCGCCCCAGCGCCTTCACCAGCCGCTCGTGGCGGGCCCGGTCGGCGGCCAGCCGGTAGCCCTGCCGGCCGGCGAGGAAATCCACGCTCAGCGGCGTGGCGCGGTCCGCCGGGTCCCACAGCGACAGGGCGCCGCCGTCACCGGCGGGGCCCAGCACCAACGCCAGGCCACCGTCGCGGGCGGCCTGCGCTGACGCCACCGGCACGGTGCCGGCCACGGTGGGGGCGCCGGGCAGACCACCGACAACACTCACACGAACCACACAAACAGCACCGCCCCCAGCAACAGGCGGTAGACCATGAAAGGCAGCATGCCGACCCGGTCCAGCAGCCGCAGGAACAGCATGATGGTCAGGTAGGCGGTGACCGCGCTCACCACCACGCCCAGGGCCATGTGCCCCCAATCCACCGGCACCGTGCTTTCCAGCAGGTCCTTGGTTTTAAGCAGGCCGGCGCCGAGGATCACGGGAATCGACAACAGGAAGGAAAAGCGCGCCGCGTCCTCGCGGCGAAAGCCCAGCGCCAGCGCGGCGGTGATGGTGATGCCGCTGCGCGAGGTGCCGGGAATCAACGCCACCGCCTGGGCCACGCCGATCAGCAGTGCGCTGCCCACGCCCAGCTCGGCCACCGCCCGCTTGCGGGCGCCGTAGACGTCGGCCAGCCACAGCAGCACGCCGAACACCACCGTGGTGACGGCGATCACCGCCGCCGAGCGCAGTTCGTTTTCGATCAGGTCCTTGGCGAGAAATCCCGCCGCCACCGCCGGCACCGTGGCCAGCACCACCAGCAGGCCGAGACGCAGATCCGGGTTCATGCGCCGCTGCATGACGCCGTCGCCGGCGCCCCGGGTCATCGCCCAGAGATCCCGGCGGTAGTAGGCCACCACCGCCAGCAGCGTGCCCAGGTGCACCGCCACGTCGAACGCCAGGCCCTGATCCGGCCAGCCGAACATCTGCGCGGGCAGGATCAAATGCGCCGAGCTGGAGATCGGCAGGAACTCGGTGAGGCCCTGAACCAGGGCCAGAATCAACGCCTGGACATTATCCATTCAAACGGATTCCTGCGCCGTGGGCCGGTAGCCGGTCAGAAATTCCGGGGGCATGCGCCGGGGTTTGCCCGAGTCCAGCGCCACGCACACCCACTTGGTGCGACCGCGCAGCAGGGTTACGCCGTCGCTTTCGCGCACGATCTGGTAGCGGCGGGTGATACTGATGCGCTGGTCGTTGTCGACGATCCAGGTGCCGATCAGCAGTTTTTCGCCTTCGAACGCCGGCGCCAGATAGTCCACCTCGGTGCGCCGCGCCACCATGCAGCGGTTGAGCCGCTGGTACTCGTCCCAGCCCAGGCCCAGCACCTGGGTGTGCTGCCAGGCGATCTTTTCCATGTAACGCAGGTATTCGGTGTTGTTGACGTGGCCGAGCACGTCGATGGATTCCGGCGCCACCACCACTTCGATCTGGTGCACGTCCGGCAGGTCCCAATGGATCATCGCGATTACTCTCCCTTTTTTGTGCCGCGCTCCGGCGGCTTAATTCACGACACGGTCGCGCAGATAAACCGGTTGCGCCTGTTCCGCCGGCACGGTGCGGCCCTGCGCCACCATCGGCAGTGCCAGACGGGCCACGGCGCCGGCGCGCGGCGCCACCTCGGCGTCCACCTCCGCCAGCCGCACGCGGGCCGCGATCTGTTCGCGATAGACGGCGCCGGAGCCGGCCAGCAGCCAGTCGTCACCGTCCAGTTCCGGCACCGCGTCCGGGTCGAACAGGCCGTCGGCGAGCAGCGGCACCACGCCGCCCGGGCCGCATTGATACGCACCCAGATAGAGCTCGCCCATGCGCGCGTCGAACGCGGCCAGCACGCGGGAGCGGTGCGGGTAGCGGTCGAACGCCGCCAGCGCGCAGGCCGCCAGGGTGGACACCCCGGCCACCGGCAGGTCGCGGGCGAAGGCCAGGCCCTGCACCACCGAGGTGGCCACCCGTACCCCGGTGAAGGCGCCCGGCCCGTGGCCGAACGCCAGCGCGTCCACCGCCGCCAGCGTCACCCCGGCTTCCGCCAGCAGCTCGTCCACCAGCGGCAGAATGCGCTCGGTCTGGCGCCGCGCGCCGGGTTCGAAACGCTCCTGGATGTCGCCGTTACGGTAGAGCGCCACGGAGCAGGCGTCGGTGGCGGTTTCAAGGGCCAGAATGCAGGTCATTGAAGGTGCTCGCGATTGGCAATGTAGGTGAAAAACCGTTGCACGACCTCGGCCTTACGGGTGCGGGTCATGCCCGGCAGGCTGTCCAGAAACAGGCGCCCGTAGCCTTTGGTGATCAGACGCGGATCGCCCACCACCAGCAGCCCGGTGTCGCTGGGGTCGCGGATCAACCGGCCGGCGCCCTGGCGCAACGCCAGCACCGCCTGGGGCAGCTGGTAATCGCGGAAGGCGTTACCGCCGCTGCTGTTGATGTGCTCGATGCGCGCCGCCGCCACCGGGTCCCCCGGGGAGCCGAACGGTAACTTATCGATTATCACACAACTGAGGGTTTCGCCGCGCACGTCGATGCCTTCCCAGAAACTGCTGGTGCCCAGCAGCACCGCGTTGCCGAGGCTGCGGAAGTTGTCCAGCAGCTCGCGGCGGCCGGCCTCGCCCTGCACCAGCAGCGGGTACTCGAGCTGCGCCTGGCGCAGCAGGCCGGCGGCCTCGCGCAGGGCCCGGTGGCTGGTGAACAGAAAGAAGGTACGGCCGCCGGCGGCGCGGATCACCGGAATCATCGCCTTGGTGAGGGTGGCGGTGTAGTCCGGCGAGGACGGCGCGGGCATGCCCTCGGGCACATAGAACACCGCCTGGCGTTTGAAATCGAACGGGCTTTCCAGGCGCAGGGTGTCCGCCTCCTCCAGGCCCAGCCGCTTCTGCAAATGCTCGAAGCGGCCGGCCACCGACAAGGTGGCGGAGGTGAGAATCCAGGTGCAGGGGTGCTTCTCGCGCTGGGCGCGCAGCTGCGCCGCCACCGACAGCGGCGTGCTGTGCAGCACCAGGGTGCGCTTGAAGGTCTCGAACCAGTACACCCGGTTGGGCGCCGAGCCGTCGAGAATGGTCTTCAGGGTGATCACTTGCTCGGCGGCGCGCCGGGCGCAGGCGTCCAGCCCGCGGCTGGTTTTCGCCTGCGGCGCCAGGGACGCCTCCAGGTCCACCAGCGCATCCAGCAGTGCTGAGCCGGCTTCCACCACCGCCGGCGTGTCCTGCACCTCGGACCAGGGCGCGCGCCGTTCCGCTTCACCCAGGCTCAGACGCAGATCCTGGCAGGCCTTGTCCACCGCCGCCACGGTCTGGTTCAAGGCGGCCAGATCCAGCGCCGAATGGGCCGCCTCGGACAGCGCGTCGCGGCCCAGCTCCTGCACCTGGCGCGTGCTCAGGGAGTCGCCGAAAAAGTTGGCGGCGATTTCCGGCAACTGGTGGGCCTCGTCGAAGATCACGGTATTGGCGCTGGGCAGCAGCTCGGAAACGCCCTCGCCGCGCAGCGCCGCGTCGGCGAAGAACAGATGGTGATTGACCACCACCAGGTCCGCCTCCTGGGCTTCCTTGCGTGCGTTCATCAACGGGCATTCGCTGTATTTCGGGCATTCGGTGCCCAGGCAGTTGTCCGCGGTGCTGGTCACCCAGGGCCACACCGGCGCGTCCTCGGGCAACTGCTTCAGCTCGGCGATATCACCGGTGCGGGTGCGCCCGGCCCAGTGGGCCACCACCTGCATCTGCTCGGCGGTTTCCCGGGTGAGAAAACGGGCTTCTTCCTGGTGCAGCTCCAGGCGGTAGGGGCACAGGTAGTTGGCGCGGCCTTTCAGCAGGGCCGCCTTGCGGGCCATGCCCAGCACCTTGAGGACCATGGGCAGGTCCTTGAAGAACAGCTGGTCCTGCAGGCTTTTGGTGCCGGTGGACACCAGCGTCGGGCCGTCGGACAACAACGCCGGCAGCAGATAGGCGAGCGTCTTGCCGGTGCCGGTTTCCGCTTCCACCAGCAGGGTGCCGCGGGCCTCGATGGCCTCGGCCACCGCGTCCGCCATGCGCAGCTGCGCCTCGCGGGGACGATAACCCTCCAGCAAACCGCCGAAGCGGGCGCTGTCGTTCAGGTAATCGCGGGCACTCTGGAATTCACCGACGCTGTTCACTCACTGTCTCTCGGGTCTCGCCATGCGGGGAAACACCCGCTTTCGGGGCTGAGAGGATAGCGGATAACCCGGCCCGCGCCCAACCGCGCGGCGCAAAAACGACAATGCCCGCACGAGGCGGGCATTGTCATTCACCGAGAGAGATGAAGAAAGCAGGTTCAGGCGGTAATGTCCTGGATTTGCTTCATCAGCTGCTTCTGCTCGTCGGTGGGCTGGGCGGACTGCAGCGCCATCAGCTTGCTCATGTCGCCTTCGATCTTGATCTGGCCGCTCATGAAGCCCTGCATGCCGGCGGACTGGTCGCCTTCGATGAAGATGCGCTTGGCCAGATCGGCGGGCAGGATCAGCGTGGTGGGCGCGTCGTCGTGGTGACCTTCCTCGATCATGCCACCGGCCATCGCCATGTGCTTCTCGCCGTCATCGGTTTTCACGGTGATGTTGATCACCAGGTCCGCGAGCGCCGCGGGCGCTTCCACGTCACCGGCGGAATCACGGATTTCCTTAACCTTTGCAAACCACTCGTCGGACAAAAATTCCAGGCTCATTGTTATCTCCTTGGTTGCGATGGTCTCGACGCCCGGGTCGATGGGCCGCTCGATTCGCCTGAGCGATATTCAAACGAGCGTTCGAAACTTTCCTGTACCTTATAGAAAGGCCCCGGGGCTGACAATGTCTTCCTGGCACTCGGAATGAGCCAAAAAGTCATATCGACGACCCGGCCCGCGCGCCGCGAATCCAGTGCCGGCCGCAGGCATCGATTTCGCGCACCAGATTGAGCACGCTGATGCCCTCCGCGCGGGCCGCTTCCACCGCCTGGTAGGCCTGCCGGGTAAGTTGGGCCATGGCGCGGCCGTGGGCGGTCTCGTCCAGAGCGGCGCCGTCCGCCAACGCCGCCGCCAGCCCCCGGTGCAGGGCCGCGTCCAGCGCCACCAGAGCCGGCGCCCGGCTGTCATGCAGCGGCGCCAGGTCGTCGACCACGTCCTTGATCGCCTTGCAGGCGTACACCCACTCGCTCAAGCGCTGGCGTACCCTCTGCAAGCGCGCGGTCTGGCCGGCGTCCAGCGGTTGCTGCCCGACGCGGTTCAGGTAGGCCGTGATACGCATCTCGCGGTCGGTGATCGCTTCGTAGTCCCGATAGAAAGCCGGCAGCGCGCCCCGGTCCGGCCAATCCAGACAACGCCGCCGGATGGTCTCGCCGAGCCGGGCGACACTGTGCTCCACCACCAGCAGCGCCGGCTCCACCGCCTTGGGGTCCACGTCCTCGAACGGATCCGGATCCCGCGCACGGCGCCCCACCCATCGCACCAGCCCGCGCTCCAGAGGCGCCAACCAGGGCAGGAACAGAAACACACCGAGCAGATTGAAGGTGCTGTGGAACGCGACCAGCCCCAGCAGCGGATCATTCCAGCCCAAGGCCGCCAGCAGGCGGGGCCAGAGCGGCAGAAGCACAAGAAACGCCAGCAGAGCCGTGGCGACGTTGTACAGCAGATGGAAGGCCGCCACCTGGCGCTTGTCGGCGGCGCCTTTCACCGAGCCCAACAACAAGGTACTGGTGGTGCCCAGGTCCGCGCCGATCATGAATGCCAGCGCCTCCGGCAAGCTCACCAGGCCGCCGTTGAGCGCCGCCAGACTGATCAGCATGCTCGCCGAAGAAGACTGAATCAGCGCCGTCAGACCAACACCCACCAGCAGATAGACGATCGGCGGCAGCCCCTGCAACACCGCCAGATCAAAGCGGGTGCCGACCACCTCGACCGCGGTCTTCATGGTATCCAGGCCGAGCAACAACAGGCCCAGGGCGAACACAAACCGGCCCAGCGACCGCTGTCCCTCCGGCAGGGCGATGGCGAGCAGCCCGCCCAGGCCGGCCAGCGGCAGGCCGGCTTCCCCCAGGGACAGCTTGAAGCCGAGCACGGTGACCAGCCAGCCGGTCATGGTGGTGCCCAGGTTGGCGCCCAGCATAATGGCCAGGGCATGGCGCAGGGCCAGCACCCGCACCGTGACCAGGGCCAGCACCAGCAGCCCCACCAGGGAGCTGCTCTGCATCAGGGCGGTCACCGCCACCCCCAGCAGCACGCCCTTCACCGGGGTGCCGGCGGCCTGTTGCAGCCAGCCGGCGGCGCGCCCGGCCAGCAGGGCACGCGCGGCGCTTTCCAGCTGCGACATGGCGAACAGGAACAGGCCCAACCCGGCCAGCGCCTGCAGCAGGTTGGTCAGCGCCAAGGCTCAGTCCTCCTCGCCGCGCAGCAGCGCCCGATAGTGCTCAATGCAGCCGATATCCTCGCGGGGGTATTCCGGGGCCAGGCTTTCCAGCAGATCCGCCAGCAGGCCGGCGACCCGGGCACGGGCGGACGGCTTGTCGTCATTGGGGATCAGATGCCAGGGCGCGTGGTCGGTGTGGGTGGCGGTGAGCGTCTCGTTGACCAGCGCCAGGTAACGGTCGCGGGCGCGCCAGCTGTCCATGTCGGAGGGGTCGAACTTCCAGCGCTTGCGCGGCCTATCCAGGCGTTTAAGCAGGCGCCGGCGCTGTTCGTCCTCGGAGGTGTTCAGCCACACCTTGATCAGCCGCGTGCCTTCCCGGTGCAGATGCCCCTCGAACTCGTTGATCGCCCGGTAGCGGCCGCGCCAGTCCACGCCGATGTCGCCGGTGGGCCACAGCCGCTCGGCCAGCACCGCCTCGTAGTGGCTGCGGTTGAAGGCCACCACTTCGCCCCGCCCCGGCAGATGCCGCCAAACCCGCCATAAAAAATCATGGCGGACTTCCTCGCCGAGTGGGCGAGCAAACGCATGGGCACGGAAAGCGGCCGGGTCCAGAGCCCGGGCCAGGGTGCGGATCAGGCTGTCCTTGCCGGCGGCGTCCAGTCCCTGGACCACCAGCAGCACGCCATAGCGCCGGCCGGCATAGAGCCGGCGCTGATACTCGTGAATACGGTCGAGGCTGTCCGCCAGGGGCGCCACGCCCTGGGCCCCCACCGCGGTGGGCAGCTGGCGAACGTCCAGGGCGCCGGCGCGGGGCCAGCCGTAGGGGTCCAGATCCAAGGGAAGCTCCTCGCGGGACGGTTCCCCCGAGCATACTGGACCCCGGCCGAAGGCGTTAGATGTCGTAGCCGCGCTCTTCGTGCAGCGCGATATCCAGACCCTGGCTCTCTTCCTCGGCGGTCACCCGCAGCGGCGTGAACAGGCCCACCAGCTTGAGCAGCAGGAAGGTGACCACCCCGGTGTACACGAAGGTGGCGACCACGCCCAGCGCCTGCACGCCCACCTGCTCGAGCATGCCGTATTCCGGCTTGGCGAAGCCGTAGCCGGAGAACACGCCCAGCTCCGTGGAGGCGAACACGCCGGCCAGCAGCGTACCCAGCACACCGCCGATGCCGTGCACCGGGAACACGTCCAGGGAATCGTCGATGCGCCACTTCTGCTTGACCACCAGCACCATATAGAAACAGATCACGCCGGCGGCCAGACCGATCAGCAGCGCGCCGCCGGGGCCGACAAAGCCGGACGCCGGGGTGATGGTGCCCAGGCCGGCCACCATGCCGGTGGCGATGCCCAGCGCCGAGGGCTTGCCGAACTTGACCGCTTCCAGCGTCACCCAGGCCAGGGAGCCGGCGGCGGCGGAAATATGAGTCACCAGCATGGCCATGGAGGCGTTGCCGTCGGCGGCCAGGGCGGAGCCGCCGTTAAAGCCGAACCAGCCCACCCACAGCATGCCGGCGCCCATCACCGTCATGGTCATGTTGTGCGGCTTCATGGCCTGGCCGGGCCAGTCCTGACGGCGGCCCAGCACCACCGCCGC
>NZ_CAXPXK010000051.1:0-8646 GCF_964221125.1 Alloalcanivorax sp. | reverse complement strand
CGTCCGCGCCGTCATGGCCCGGTCATCCCGTGAAGGAATACTCGCGCCTTGTTCTGGTACGGGGGTTCCTTATGAGCGAATGGCAGAATTCAGGTCGGGCGCACCGGTTTTGCATGGCGCCGGTGTTTTTCATCACCGCGTTGCTGGCGGCCTGTGGTGGGGGTGGGGGTAGCTCGGACAGTGACCCGGCGTCGCCCGAGCCTTCCAACCGGGCGCCGCGGGCGGCGCTGGAAGGGCCGGCCCGGCTGACCGCCGGCACGGAGGGTACCTTTCGGCTCACCGCCGAGGACGACGACGGCCAGATCGTGTCGGTGACCTGGACCGTGGATGGGGCGCTGACCGTGGTCGAGGAGCAGCCGCGCCGCCTGACGGTGCGGGTGCCGGCCGCGGCGGTGGACGGCGAAGCCCGGGTCCGGGTGCGGGTCACCGATGACGGCGGCGCCTCCGGCGACGCGGTGAGCACGGTGACCATCGATGCCGCCGGCGGTGATGCGCCCCGCGTGGACGCCGGCCAGGACCAGCGGGTCGATGAGGGCGAAACCCTGCAGCTCAACGGCGGCGCCACGGTGTCCCCGGGCCGCTCCCTGCGGCGCCTGGGCTGGCGGCAGACCGGCGGGTCCGAAGCGGTCATCGACGGCGCCAGGGACCAGAATCTGTTGAGTATCGTCGCGCCGCAGGTGGACGCCGACACGGCGCTGACGTTCGAACTGGAGGCGGAGGATTCCAGTGGCGCCGTGGGCCGGGATACGGTCACCGTCACCGTGGTGGATACCTTCAACAACCCCCTGCCGACGGTGGATGCCGGCGAGGACCGCACCGTCACCGCCGGCGATCGGGTGGTGCTGAACGGCGCCGCCAGTGACGATGGCGCCGTGGTCAGCGTGCTGTGGCGGGCGACGCCGGGCGGCCCCGCCCTGACGCTGGAGGGCGACGACCGGCTGCAGGTGGCGTTCACCGCGCCGCCGGTGGCCGAGGCCACGGACGTCGAGCTGTCGCTGACCGCCGTGGACGATCAGGGCGGGCGCGCCAGCGACCGGGTCACCGTTACCATCCTGCCGGCACCGGCCAACGCGGCCCCGCGTATCGACGACGCCTACGCCGACCCGGGCGTCGCCAGTGGCGGCGAAACCGCACGGCTGCTGGCGGTGGCCTCGGACCCGGACAACCATCCGCTGCAATACCGCTGGACGCAACGGGATGACGGCGCGCCGGCGCTGGCGATCGACAACGCCGACACCCGCGACGCCCGGGTCACCCTGCCACTGCTCGAGGAGGCCACCGTGTTCGGCTTCGAGGTGACGGTGTCCGACGGCGACCGCGAGACCAGCCGCACGGTGACCCTGCAGGCGACGCCCCGGGCGGAGGCCTCGCCGGGTGTGTTCCAGTGCCTGCTCAGCCCGCTGCAGGCCGGCTGCCCACTGGCGGTGCTGGGCGGATTGCTGGACCCGGACGGGATCGGCGCCTGCCTGGGCGATCCGCGCGATCCGGCCTGTCCGTTCTCGGCGCTGGCGAGCCTGGATGACGGCGTGGCGGGGTGCCTGCGCGATCCCGCCGGCGGCGGCTGCGAGGCGATTCTGGGCAAGCTCACCGACCCGCTCTACGTGCTGGAAACCCTGCCCCAGGCGGCGCCCGCCGACCAGTGCACGCCGGCCTTCGACGCGCGCACTTTCGAGCATTACATCGGCGCCATTCACGAACACACCGGCTATTCGGACGGCGCCATCAGCTCGCGGCCGGCGGAGGTGTTCGAGCGCACCCGGGCGCTGGGCCTGGATTTCACCGCCGTCACCGACCACTCGGACAACACCCGCCTGCCGCTTTCCGTTAACGGCGATTGTTTTTCCGAACGCTTCTTCGAATGTCTGATCGCCGATGACGACGCCCCCTTTGATTCGTTCCGCAAGTGGTCCGCCACCGAGGAACAGGCGCTCGCCGCCAGCGACGACGGCTTCACCGGCATCCGGGGTTTTGAGTGGACCTCGGACCGCTTCGGGCACATCAATCTGTTGTTCGGCGACAACGTGATCAACGCCAAAACCGGCCCAGGGTACGCGGTGTCCATGGGCCTGTTCTGGCAATGGTTCAGTTATCCCGCCGCTTTCGGTGGCGGCGGCGACAGCCTGCTGGTGTTCAACCACCCGGGGCGCGAGGACGCGCTGGAACAGATCGTCGAGCCGATCGGCGGCGATCCCGCCTACACCTTCAACGATTTCCGCTACGTGCCCGCCGCCGACCGCCGCGCGGTGGGCCTGGAGGTGTTCGGCAAAGGCTCGGAGTACGACTCCGGCGGCCCCGGCGGCAGCTGGCTGGCCTACGCGCTGGATAAAGGCTGGCATCTGGGCGCGGTGGGCTCGGAGGACCATCACGATGAGGAATGGGGCGATCCGGATCTGCCGAAGACGGTGTTGATCGCCCGGTCCCGCGACGCGGCGGACTTAAAAGAAGCGTTGTCCGCGCGTCGCTTCTACGCGGTGGCCCAGGGCTACAACGACCTGCGCATGACGGTGCGCGTGGACGACAAGCCCATGGGCAGCCGTCTGCGCCGCCCGGAGGGACAGCAACTGCCGTTGCGGGCATCGCTGAGCCGCGCCGGCGCGGATTTCACCGGGCGCATGGAGCTGGTCACCAACGGCAACCGGGTGGTCGCCACCGGCACCGGCGCGAGCTGGACCGCGACCCTCACCGTCGGCGACCAGGAGCGGTATTATTTCCTCCGCATTCTGGATCCGGACACGGGCCGCCCGGTGGCGTTCTCCAGCCCGGTGTGGGTGTTGCCCGGGGCGTCCCCGTTGCCGCTCTGCGAAGCCGACGGTGGCGGCGCCGGATCAATCCTGTAGCAGGCGGTCGAGACGGTCGAGGAAGAAGGGAATTTCCTGTTCCAACTTGAACAGGCGCGGGGAGAACAACCAGGTCTGGGTGATGCCCATCAGATAGGTGTAGCACAGCAATCCCAGCTCGTCGGCGCCGTGGCGATCACTGATGAGCTGCTGTTGCTGGGCCTGCGTGACCAGGTTGGTGAGTACCGAGACCACGTCCCGGGTGAGTTTGCGCTCCCGTTTGAGGGTGCGCTCCATGGTCGAGGTGAGCTCGGTTTTATTGAGCAGTATTTCAAACGACTGACGGTGCCAGCGGTTATCCACCAACAGGCGCAGCCATTGTTCCGCGAATTCATGGATGGCGTTTAACGGCTGTGCCAGCTCACCGCGTGCCTGGTTGATCAGGTCGGCCAGCGGCTGCTGCGAAAACGAAAGCACTTCCTCGAACAATTCATCCTTGTTGTTGAAGTGCCAGTAAATCGGTCCGCGGCTGAAGCCCGCCTCGGTGGCGATCTTGGCCAGCGTGGTGTTGGTGTAGCCGTTGCTGCTGAAAAGCTGCAGGGCCACTTCGACGATTTTGCGGCGGGTTTTTTCCGCGTCTTCTTTTGTTCGTCTCATCGGCAACAAGGCCGCCACGCGCAAGCGAAACGTGGCGGCCGACCTCCCTGTGCGGATTAATCTTACAGTTCGCCGTCGTCGGCCATCTGCATGTAGGTGGTGTCAAAGCGCAGCTTGATGTTGCCTTTGTCGCCCAGCACCTTGCCACCCGGGAAGGCGATGCCGATAAAGTCGGCGCTAGGGGCGCCTTCGCCCAGCAGACCGTGTTTAAAGGAAAACTCACGCACGTCGTCCATGGCCTGGAAGGCTTCGTCGCTGTTGGCGAAGGCCACGGCGGCATCCGGTTCCCAGAACATCTTCATGCCGGCCAGCTGGTCTTCGTAACCCTTCTGGTCGGTGCCGGAAGCCTGGCCGAGAAAGGCGCGGGCGTCTTCGCCTTTCTGGGTGTTGCTCTCCAGAATCGCCATTACTTCGTACCAGGCGCCGGTCAGTGCCTTGCCCAGCTTCGGATTGTCTTTCAGGGTTTCGGTGTTGACCAGGGTCAGGTCCTTGATATGGCCGGGAATCTGGCTGGAATCGAACACGATCTCGGCGCCGGGCGTGGCGGCGGCTTCGGTGAGCAGCGGGTTCCAGGTGACGATGTTGCGCACGTCGTCGCTGCTGAACGCGGCCACGATGTCCGCGTCCGAGGTATTGACGATGTTCACGTCCCGTTCGCTCAGGCCCTGTTCTTCGAGCGCCCGGGCCAGCAGATAATGAGACACCGACAACTCCACCAGGTTGATGGTTTCGCCTTTCAGCGACGCCACGCCGCCGTCCGGGTCCTTCATCACCAGGCCGTCGTTGCCGTTGGAGTAGTCGCCGATCAGCAGGGCGGTGGAATCGACGCCGCCGGCGGCGGGGATCGACAGCGCGTCCATGCTGGTCAGGGTCACCGCGTCGTACTGGCCGGCGGTGAACTGGTTGATCGATTCGATGTAATCATTGATCTGGGTAATTTCCACATCAATGTCGTATTTGTCGGCCCACTTATCCATGATTCCGGACTCGTCGGCGTACTTCCAGGGCATCCAGCCGGCGTAGATGGTCCAGGCCAGCTTGAAGCTGTCGCGTTCCTCGGCCAGCGCGGTCGACGGTGCCAGGAAAGAGGCTGAAATCACCCCGGCAAGCGCGATTGCGCCGGTCCAGTGAAGCGTGCGTTTGAATAACGTCATGGTGTTCTCCTGTACGGTCGGATCAGAACATTTTCAGGTAACGTTTCACTTCCCAGTCGGAAACCAGGTTGTGGTATTGCTCCCACTCGGAGCGTTTGAAGTCGATAAAGCTGTCGAACATCAGATCACCGAATACGTCACGGGAAAGCGGGTCCGCTTCGAAGGCGTCGACCGCCTCATCGAGGGTGCGCGGCAGCATTTCGATACCCATCGCCTTGATCTCGGCGAGGCTGTGGTCGTTCATGTTTTCCCGGTGCGGTTCACCCGGTTCCAGTTTTTCGCGAATCCCTTCCAGGCCGGCGGCGAGCATCATCGCCGCGCCCAGATAGGGGTTGCCGCTGATGTCCGGGGCGCGGCATTCCACACGGCCGCCCTGGGACGGAATACGTAGCATGTTGGTGCGGTTGTTGTTGCCGTAGCAGCAGTACACCGGCGCCCAGGTGGAGCCGGACATGGCGCCGCGTTGCACCAGGCGCTTGTAGCTGTTGACCGTTGGCGCGATCACCGCGCAGATGGCGCGCGCGTGTTTCAGTACGCCGGCGATAAAGTGATAGGCCAGCGGTGACACGCCGCATTGGTGCGGGTCGTCGCCGTCCGGCTCGAACAGGTTCTTGCCGCTGTCGATGTCCGCCAGGGACATATTGAAATGCGCGCCGCTGCCGGTGCGGTCGGCGAACGGTTTGGCCATGAAGCTGGCGAAGGCGCCGTGCTTGCGGGCGATCTCGTTGGCCATCATGCGGAAATACACCAGACGGTCGGCCATGTTGAGGGCGTCGGTGAACATGAAATCGGTTTCGAACTGGCCGTTGGCGTCCTCATGGTCGAAGGAGTACACGTCCCAGCCCTGTTCGTTCATGGCCTCCACGATCTCGTCGATGATCGGCAGGTTGTCCATCAGCACGCTGGGGTCGTAGCAGGGCTTGTCGAGTACGTCGCGGTCGCTGATCGGCGCGAAGCCGCCGTCCTCGGTGTCCTTGAACAGAAAGAATTCGGTTTCGATGCCCAGGTTGAAACTGAAGCCCAGCTCGGCGGCGGCGGCCAGCTGGCGCTTGAGAATATGCCGGGAGCAGGCCTGGAACGGTTGCCCGTTCAGGTGCAGGTCGCTGGCGAACCAGGCCAGTTGGCGGTTCCAGGTGCACTGGGTGGCGCTGGCCGCGTCGGGCATGGCCGCCACTTCGTCGTCGTTGATGTCCTGGGGCACACCGTCCAGGGCGGCGCCGGTGTACAGTTCCGAACCCTTCATCATGCGGTCCAGGTGGTTGAGCGGCACGAACTTGCCCTTGATGGCGCCGTGGATATCCACGTAGCTGGCCATGGCGTACTTCACGCCTTTTTCCGCCAGATCCTGGCGCAGGGATTCAACGGGTTGGTACGCATTCATCGGTTTCTCTCCTGTCGGTTCCGTCGCTGGGCGCTCAGGGTGCGCCTTGGCACGATTCCTTCATTCAATATACATGCCAGCCTGTATATATAATTTCGGATCCGCGGCCTGGCGGGCTTGTTCGATCCGGCCAGCAAGGAGAGAAAGAGTGGTTGATAAACAAGGGTTTAACAGAGAGATTCGGCTAGGTGATCTGCCGCTTAAAGAGGGCGGCGTGTTGCGGGACGCCGTGCTGACCGGATACCAGATCGGTGTGTTGAACGCGCGCCGGGACAATCTGGTGATCGTGCCGTGCTACTACGGTGGCACTTATGAGGGCAGCCTGCCCCTTGTTGGTGCGGGCGGTCCGCTGGCCGGCGGCGACTACTGCGTGGTGCTGTTCGATATGTTCGGCAACGGCCGCGCCAGCTCGCCGAGCCGCAGCCACCCGTCACAGGCGGGGCACCGCTTCCCCGCCGTGACCCTGGACGACAATGTGGAGGCCCAGCGCCGGGCGCTGCATGCCTGGTTCGGAGACGTGGACATCGCCCTGGCCACCGGCTGGTCCATGGGCGGCATGCAGTCCTATCTGTGGGCGGCGCTGCATCCGCACAGAGTGCGGCGCCTGCTGCCGGTGTGCGCCACCGCCCGCTGCTGGCCCCACAACCGGGTGTTTCTCGACGGCGTGCGCAGCGCCTTGACGGCGGACCCGGTGTACAACGGCGGTGATTATCAGCG
The DNA here is from genome assembly GCF_964221125.1 of Alloalcanivorax sp. Taxonomy (NCBI): domain Bacteria; kingdom Pseudomonadati; phylum Pseudomonadota; class Gammaproteobacteria; order Oceanospirillales; family Alcanivoracaceae; genus Alloalcanivorax; species Alloalcanivorax sp. The sequence goes on along the minus strand of NZ_CAXPXK010000051.1, from coordinate 1,960 downwards.
CGCGCCGGAGGCCGGGCTCAAGGCGTTTGCCCGGGTCTACGCCGGCTGGGCCTACAGCCAGGCGTTCTTCCGGCGCGGCCTGTACCGGAATCTGGGGTTCGCCGACATCGACGCGCTGCTGCGCTTCTGGGAGCAGGACCATCTGGCCCAGGACGCCAATGATCTGCTCGCCGTGATGCATGCCTGGGAAAGCGCCGACCCCGGCGACAACGCCCTGGAGGCGATCAGCGCGCGCACCCTGGTCATGCCGTCGCGCACCGATCTGTACTTCACCGTCGAGGACGCCCGCCACGAGGCGTCGCTGATCGCCGGCGCCCGGGTTGAGGTGCTCGACTCCGACTACGGGCACGCCGCCGGCGCCCCCGGCCGCGAGCCGGTGGCCATGGCGCAGTGGTGGCGCGCCATGGCGGGCCTGCTTGCTGCTCCCTGAGCTGCTAATATTCAGCCATTAAATGACGTGGAAGGCCGGAGCCATGACAGCGAGGACCGAGATACGAAACTCCAAGAGTAAAAGCCGGGCGCTTAAGGGGACCCGCCTTGAGCTGACGCTGGCGGCGGAGCAGGTGTTCGCGGTAAAGGGTTTGCAAGGCGCCACGTTGCGTGAGATTCGTGAGCAGGCCGGGCAGAGAAACGAGTCCGTCATCCACTATCATTTCGGTTCCCGCGAGGCGATCGTGGAGTCGGTGTTGCAACTGCGCTCCGCGCCAGTGGACGCACGCCGAACCGAAATGCTTGATCAGGCACTGGCGGCAAGCAACGGCATGCCGTTGAGCACTGAGCAGATATCCCGTTGTTGTCTCATGCCGCTGGCCGAGTTGCTTCTCGACGGCTCTTCCCCAGGTCATTACATGCGCTTTTTGATACAGCTACGCGTGGACCGTGCTGTCTGGCGCCAGTTTCGTGGTCTTTACGGGTTGGGGCTGGAGGCTTGTCTTGCCGCCCTGCGCGACTGTAAACCCTACATGCCCGTGCAGATTGTCGATCAACGCTTTATAAGCGTCATGGATATGCAGGTTAATGGCCTGGCCGCGCTGGAGCAGATTCAGCACGCTCAAGGTTCCGCGTTCCGCTACGACGACGCGCGTGTGCGTATTGAAGATTTGATCGCCACCGGGGCGGCGATGTTTGATGCCCCGTTGTCGCCGGCCGTTGTGGCGGCGCTGGATAAGAGCACGGAACAGGTTCGCAAGGACGAAGGCAGAGGTTGAATGGTTACCGCGCAGCAACTGCAGCAACAATGGGCCGACATGGACGCGTCGCGGGCCCGGCGCATACAGCGGGACACCGCGACGCAGGTCAGGCTGAGCGACGATTTGCCGCCGGTGCGCACGGTTGCCGGCGTCGATGTGGGGTTCGAGAACGCCGACACCGCCCGTGCCGCCATTGTGGTGCTGGATTACCGCACCCTGGAGCCGCTTGATTACGCCCTGGCGCGACTTCCGGTGGCCTTTCCGTATGTGCCCGGGCTGCTGTCGTTCCGCGAATGTCCGGTGATCCTGCGCGCGCTGGAACAGCTTCGGGTGGGGCCGGATGTGCTGCTTTGCGATGGCCACGGTATCGCCCACCCGCGCCGCCTGGGTATCGCCGCGCACTGGGCGTGCTGACCGGGCTGCCCACGGTGGGAGTCGCCAAGAAGCGCCTCACCGGCCGCCACGGCGAGGTGCCGGAGGGGCGCGGTGAATGGACACCGTTGCTGGACCGTGCCGGCGACACCCTGGGTGCCGTCCTGCGCACCCGTGTCGGCACCCGGCCGCTGATCGTGTCCCCGGGCCACCGCACTGATCTGGCCACGGCGCTGGAACTGGTGATGGCCTGCACCACCCGTTATCGGCTTCCCGAGACCACCCGCTGGGCGGACGGGCTGGCGTCCAACCGCGGCCAACGATGGCTCGCCCGCCTGGATGCGCTGCGCTAATCTGGATCGACAACATCGATAACAACCAGGGAGAGCGTACATGGA
>NZ_CAXPXK010000050.1:0-10249 GCF_964221125.1 Alloalcanivorax sp. | reverse complement strand
CCACGGTGCGGTCGGCGAACCAGTCGTCACGCTTTTCCACTTCGATGCGGAAGTGATACATCTCCTGCATCGCCTGGTGGTCCTCGTCACGCAGCACCATCTTGCCCTTCGGGGTTTCGAACACCAGACCCTCGAAGGCGTCGATCAGATCCTCCGTATCGGTGGAGCCGTCCGCTTCACGGATCGCCGCGGTGATCGCCATGGCCTGGGAAAAGCCCTGGGCGGTGAAGAAGTCAGGGGCGGCGTTGAAACGCTCCATGTGCTGCTTCACGAACCAGTCGTTGATCTCGTTCTTGGGTGATTCGAAGTAATAGAAGCCAGCGCCTTCCATACCGGGAAACTCGGAGTAGCTCACCAGTGCCGGCAGAATGTTGCCGCCGGTGGCCAGCTTGATGCCGAAGCGGTCCGGCTGCAGGTCCTGGATACGGCTCAGCGGGTTGGCGCTGCCGGCCCAGATGGCGAAGATGTATTTGCCTTGCTCACAGCCATCGCGGTCTTTCAGGGCGCCGAACAAACGCTGCGCGGCGGCGGTGAAATCGGTCGCGTCGGTGGGCAGGTATTCTTCGTGGACCACTTCGCCGCCCTGGGTTTCCATGGCCTCTTTGTAGGCGGCCACGCCGTCACGGCCGAACGCGTAATCCTGGGCGATGGTGGCGACACAAACGCCCGGCTCGCCGAGTGCCACGGCGTTGGAAACCGCGTCCTGGGAAGAGTTACGTCCGACCCGGAACACATAGCGGTTCCAGTCCGCGCCGGTGATGGCGTCGGCCACACCCTCGGGCATGATGATGCGCTCGTACTGCTCGGCGATCGGCAGGGTCGCCAGCGCCACCCCGGAAGACACCGGCCCCACCACGATGTGGGCGTCGTCCTCGGCGTAGGCTTCTTCCACCAGCGAACGGGCGCGCGCCGGATCAAGCTGGGTGTCTTTATCGATGATTTCGACCTTGCGGCCCTCGATTTCCATGCTGCCGTCGGTGGCGTACTCGAAGCCCATCTTCATACCCACGCTGAGCTGCTCGGCGTAGGCGGACAACGGGCCGGTGAAACCGGTGACGTGGGCAATACGGATGGAATCGGCCGCCTGCGCGAGAGGCGCGGCGGTGAGGGCGGTGAGCGTGAAGGCCGTCGCGGTAATGAGACGCTTCATAGGAATCTCTCCCTTATTTTTTGGCCTGATGGCCGTCTTGTTGTGGTTATGGTCCTCTTCAATATGACTGGCGATTCACCTTTTCGCAAGAGGGTTTCGAAAAAAATTCCACAAACGTGGAATTACCCGTCCCGGCCGGTCGCGCCACCTGCAAATACCCGAATAACGGGCCTTTGCGGCGTACTTTCCAACTCCTGAAAGCCGCCTCTCGGGTGCCGGCCGCCGGATCCCGGTTGACACCAGGGGTGCGCAAACTTAATTTAGTTGAATACCGATTCATATTTCAAACAACAAAACCACGGACCCAAGAAGCCCGCCATGACCACTGCCTCCCAGACCAACATCGCCAAGGCCACGGCCGCCAGCGGCGGGCCCGGCGCCCCGAAAACCGCCCGCGGCGCCCGCACCCGGGCGCGTATTCTCAAGGCCGCCGAACACACCTTCGGCACGCTCGGTTACCACCGCGCCGGCATTTCCGACATCACCCGCGCCGCCGGCGTCGCCCAGGGCACCTTCTACACCTACTTCGCCGGCAAGGAAGAAATCCTCCGCGAGCTGGTGCGTGATATGGGGCATCAGGTGCGCGCCCATCTGGCGGCGGAAATTCTCGACGCCGGCAACCGGTTGGAAGCCGAGGAACGGGGCCTGCGCGCCTTTCTGCAGTACCTCTACGAGAACCCGTCCCTGTACCGGGTGCTGCAGGAAGCCCAGTTCGTCGACGAAGCCATCTACCGGGATTACTACGAAGCCTTCGGCAAGGGCTATGTGCGCATGCTGGCCAACGCCACCCGCAAGGGCGAAATCCGCCCCGGCAATAACGAAGTGCGGGTGTGGGCCCTGATGGGCATGTCCAATTTCCTCGGCCTGCGCTACGCGCTCTGGGAACAGGACGTGTCCTTTGACGACATCGTCGAGACCCTTTCCGACCTGTTCCGCAACGGCCTGACCCTGGACGGCAAGGAGAAGCCATGAACCCGGCGGTGCACTATCAACTTGACGGCGACCTGGCGCGCATCACCCTGAACCGTCCGCAGCGCCACAACGCCCTGGTCCCGGAGCTGCTCGACGGCCTGCGCGCCGCGCTCGCGCGCTGCCGTGAGGACCGCCCGGCGGCGCTGATCCTGGACGCGGAAGGTCGCTCGTTCTCCACCGGCGGCGACGTGGGCGGTTTCTACGACACCCCGCGCGCCGAGCGGCACGACTACGCGGTCCGGGTGGTGGGCACACTGAACGCGGTGATTCTGGATCTGCTCAGCCTGCCGCTGCCCACGGTGGCGGCGGTGCACGGCATGGTCACCGGCGGCTCGGTGGGCCTGGTGCTGGCCTGCGACATCGTCGTGGCCGGGCCCCGCGCCAGCTTCGCCCCCTGGTACACCCGCGTGGGCTATAGCCCGGACGGCGGCTGGACCGCCCTGATGCCGGAACGCATCGGCCGCGCCCGCGCCCTCGACATTCAACTGACCAACCGCCGCGTGGACGCCGAGGAAGCCCATCGCGTGGGCCTGGTTCAGTACCTCAGCGAGGACAACCGGGTGGCCGCCCAGGCCCGCGCCGTCGCCGACACCCTGTGCTCCGCCAAACCGGGCAGCGTGCACCACACCCTGGCCCTCACCCGGCCCGACCTGGACACCGTGGCCGCCGGCCTGGATGCGGAATACCGGCATTTTCTCGAACAAATCATCACCGACGAAGCCGACCAGGGCATGGCCGACTTCTTGAACAGATAGGAAAAAACAAAACGACGAAAAACAAAAATCGGGAGAGACACCATGAAAACAATAACGCCAACCCCGCTGGCGGTACTCGCCGGCACCCTGCTGCTCGGTGCGCTGACTCCGCTGGCCGGCGGGTTCGACACCTTCGCCGACGAGGACCGTTCCTCGGAACTCAGCGGCGAACCGGTGCAGCAGCGCTACCAGTTCAACACCCCCACCACCGTCACCTACGACCGCGACAGCCTCGGCAACGGCGCCGCCGGCGCCCGGGTCTATGTGGCCGACATGGGCAACCATGAAATCAAGGTGCTGAACCTGAACGGCGCCCTGGTGGGCCGGCTGGACGACAACGACCAGACCCTGGCTGCGGACAGCCCGGCCAGTTCGGTGCCCGAGGTGCGCGCACCACTGGGGATCGCGTTCCTGTCCGCCAGCGAAGCGGACGACGACCGGCTGGCCGGGCTCTACGTCAACGACGTGGGCCGTCATCAGATTCATTTCTTCCGCACCGTGAGCGGCGGCGCCGGCGATTTCGAGTACGTCACCTCGTTCGGCCAGCCCGGCCACGGCGGCGGCCAGGAGATCTATCTGCCGCGCAACATGACCATTACGCCGCAGGGTTTCATCTACGTTTCCGACGAGTTCAACCACCGCGTCAAAGCGTTCCGCATTGATCCGGACAACGGCTATCAGGTCAGCCTGATTCAGACCCTGGGCCACCAGAACGGTAGCGGCGACTACGTGGACGCCGGCCCGATCATCCGCGGTGTCGACAAAAACTACGGCAGCGATTCCACCAATTACGACGATTACGCCGGCCAGCCGGACAAACGCGACGGCTTCCGCATTCCCCAGGGGATGACCTATTACCAGTCGCCTGACAACGGCGCCACCTATCTCTACGTGGCGGACAACGGCAACAACCGCATCAAGATTTTCCGCGTCAACACCAGCACCGGCCAGCTCACCCTGGACGACATGCTGGGCCGCTTCCGCGACGACGGCGGCAGCGTCGATCACCTCAAGCGCCCGCGCGGCGTGCGCACCGACCTGGACGGCAACCTCTACGTGGCGGACACCTATAACGGCCGCATCATCCAGTTCGAAAACCTGGCCAGCACCAGCGACAGCAACCCGGTGCGCTACCGCAGCAGCCAGAGCGCCGACGCCCGCGCCAACTGGGTCTATGGCCGCCTCGGCATCCACCAGGTGGAGATGCGCGCGCCCACCAGCGCCGGTACCGAAGACGAAGCCTTCCAGCTGCCCAATGATCTGGTGCCGATGATCGACGCCAACGGCGATTTTTATCGTGAAGACATCTACGCCTGGGGCTACTACTATTCCAACGCCCGCGTGCATCTGGTCAGCGACTCCGGCAACAACCGCATCAAGAAATGCTGGACCAATTCCAGCGGCACCAGCCTGCTGCGCTGCTCGGTCTCCGCCGGCGTCGGCACCGTGGCCGACAACGAATACTGGGGCCACCCGCGCACTCTGCCCGGCCAGCTGCATTCGGCCAGCGGCATGGCCTGGCTGGGCAGCAAGGACCAGTTGCTGGTCAGCGACACGCCCAACACCCGCATCAACATCTACGACAGCAACGGCGATTATCAGGGCCGTTTCCCGGGCACCAACATCAGCTACGGCGTCACCGGTATCGCCACCTTCAGCGACCCCAACATCGGCGAAGCGGTGGCGGTCCTGGTAGGCGCCGACGTCACCCTGCCCTGGCCCTACACCGGCGACGCCAGCCTGCGCATCTACGACGCCAACGGCAATCTGGAAGAGCTGTTCAACCTGAGCTACCGCACCGGCGGTTTCCCGGTGCCCGAGATCGGCCTGTCCACCAGCAACACCAACTACCCGGTGGCGGTGAGCGCGATCAACGACGGCGCCACCGACCAGCACGCCATCTACATCACCAGCTTCGACAACTACGTCTGGCGTTTCGACTACGACAGCGGCAGCGGCTCGCTGGACGGCAACTGGTACGCCGGTGGCCCGGACAGCGACAAAGGCAACGACCTGGGCGAGGGCTGGAGCCTGGGCCCGGACTTCTTCGAACAGGGCGACGCCGGCACCTTCGACCAGATCGGCAGCGTGCTGGCCCTGGACGACCGCGTCTACGTCACCGACCGCCGCAACCAGCGCATCCAGGCCCTGAACCCGGCCAACGGCGCGCTGATCGGCCAGCTCGGCCTGGGCGGCGGCACCTACGACCATCCGGACGGCCTCGACCCGGACCGGCTGTTCCTGCCCGCCGGCCTCGCCTACGACGCCCAGCAGGACGCGCTGGTGGTGGCCGACGGCTTCAACATGGTGGCGCGCGCCTGGGCCAACCCGGACCAGTACAGCCCCAACGGCGCCGGCATCATCGACCCGGCCTACCAGGGCCACTGGCTCGACCCGGCGCTGGGCACCCGCCCCGGCGGCCTGTTCGACGCCGAGCAAGTGGCGGTGGGCGACGGCGACGTTTATGTGTTCTCGCTGATCAGCAACCGCATCACCCGGTTCAGCTGGTCGGAAATCAATAATTAAGGGAGAGCCCGATGGACATGTTCGACCTGCGCGCCCACCGGGCCCGGGTAACGCCGGAGCGCCCGGCGCTGGAAGACCTGGAAAGCGGCGAGCGCTACAACTACGCCCAGTTCAACGAGCGCGCCGCGCGGCTGGCGGCCGCCGCCCGTGACCACTGGGGCCTGAACGAAGGCGACCGGCTCGCCTATCTGGGCCACAGCCGCGCCGAGTTCTTCGCCATGTTGTTCGGCTGCGCCAAGGCCGGCCTGATCCTGGTGCCTTTGAACTGGCGCCTGGCGGTGCCGGAACTGGAAGTGCTGGTGGAAGACTGCGACCCGGGGGCGCTGATTTTCGGCGCCGAGTTCGCCGACGCCGCCGCCGAGCTCCAGCAGCGCTGCGGGCCGCTCACCCTGGTGGCGCTGGACGGCGCCGCGGACGGCCAGCGCGATTATCACCGGGATCTGGCCGACACCCGGCCGGACCTCACCGCGCACCCGGACAAGGACCCGGACACCCCCTGGTACCTGCTCTACACCTCCGGCACCACCGGCCGGCCCAAGGGCGTGATCCAGACCTTCCGCATGATGCTGGCCAACTATCTCAATATCGGTCTGGCGGTGAACCTGAGCGGCGACGATGTGCTGCTCAACGTGCTGCCCCTGTTCCACACCGCCGGCATCAACCTGTATTCCTCGGCGGTGTTCATGGTCGGCGGCAGCGTTCTGGTGGCGCGCGCCTTCGACCCGGATCAGGCACTGCAAGTGTTGGAAAAAAGAGCGACCATCTTCTTCGGGGTGCCGGCGGTGTACCAGGCGCTGCTCGATCACCCCGGGTTCAGCGGCGAGCGTCTCAAGGGCGTGCGCTCCTGGGGCTGCGGCGGTGCGCCGCTGTCGCTGCCGGTGGCGCAGCGCTATGTGGACGCCGGTATCCGCGTGCGCACCGGCATGGGCATGACGGAAACCGGCCCCACGGTGTTCCTGCTGGACGAGGACAAGGTGATCGACAAGATCGGCTCGGTGGGCCGGCCGCAGCTGCTCACGGAAGTGCGCATCGTCGACCGCGACGGCCGGGACGTGCCCCCGGGTGACGCCGGCGAGCTGTTGATTCGCGGGCCCAACATCACGCCCGGGTACTGGAACCGGCCGGACGCCACCGCCGAGGCGATCCGCGCCGACGGCTGGCTGCACAGCGGCGACGTGGCCCGCTGCGACGAGGACGGCCAGTATTTCATCGTCGATCGCTGGAAGGACATGTACATCTCCGGCGGCGAAAACGTCTACCCGGCGGAGGTGGAAAAAGTACTGGAACAACACCCGGCCATCGCCGAAGTGGCGGTGGTCGGCATGCCCGACGACAAATGGGGTGAAGTCGGCAAGGCCTATTACGGCGTCCACGCGGACCGGGACGCCCCGGACCCGGAAGCGCTGCGCGCGTTCTGCCGCGAGCGGCTCGCCGGTTACAAGGTGCCCAAGGCGTTCGAACGGGTCGATGCCCTGCCCCGCAACGCCCTGGGCAAAGTCACCAAACAGGAGTTGCGTGATCATGCAAAACAATAACACCGCCCGCATGGAACGGGATCTGTCCTTCAGCCAGGAGGACTTCCAGCGTTTCGCCCGACTCAGCGGCGACCACAACCCCATCCATGTGGACCCGGACTACGCCGCCGGCACCCGCTTCGGCGCCACCGTCTCCCACGGCATGCTGCTGTTCAGCGCGGTGCGCGGGCTGATCCATGAATTCTTCCCCGGCGCCCGCCTGGAAGTGCAGGACCTGAAATTTCCGGCGCCGGCCTACGCCGACGAGCCGCTCACCGTGGTGCTGGAAACCCGCGGCCGCCCGGTGGACGGCATCGTCCACCTCACCACCGACGTGCTCAAGGAAGACGACAGCCGCTGCCTGCAGGGCACCTGCCGTCTCAAACTCGATCAGGAGATGGCGCCATGAGCGAGACCCTGCCCCGCTTCAACGCCCTGCGGCTGGAAGACCAGGCCACCGTGGAACGGCGCTTCAGCGCCGAGGATGTGCGCGCCTGGTGCGACATGGCCGGCCTTGAGGATGAGACCCCGGACCAGGTGCCCGAGCCGCTGATCGCCGGCCTGTTTTCCTATCTGCTCGGCGAGGAGCTGCCCGGCCACGGCACCAACTACCTCAAGCAGCACATGCGCTTCGAGGAAGACGCCCGCATCGGCGAGACGCTCACCGCCACCGTCACCATCACCCACCTGCGCGGCGACAAAGCGCTGGTGAACCTGGACACCCTGTGCACCGGCGAGGACGGCCGGATGATCTGCGCGGGCGACGCCCTGGTGCTGTTTCAATGCTGAACGCTCAGCTAAAGGCCTGGCTGGACCGCCTCAATGAACTGGTGGCGGAACAAAAAGCGGCCGGCGTGGAAGCCACCCCGGCCACCGTGCGCGACAGCATGGCGGCGATGACCCGCAACCAGGTCCGCCCGGGGCCCGAGCTGCCCTGGGTCGGCGACGCCCGGGTGGAGTGCGGCGAAACCCCGGTGCCGGTGCGCCTCTACGACCCGGCGCCGGACCGGGACACCCCGGTGTGCCTGTTCTTCCACGGCGGCGGGCACATGGCCGGCAGCGTGGCGGTGTACGACCCGATTTGCCGGCGGCTCGCCGACGCCAGCGGCTGGCTGGTGGTGTCGGTGGACTACCGGCTGGCGCCGGAATACCCCTACCCGTTCGGGCTGGAAGACTGCCACAGCGTGGCCCGCCACCTGTGGCCGGTGCTCGACGCCCAAGGGCGGCGCTACCAGCGGCGCCTGGCGCTGGCCGGCGACTCCGGCGGCGGCACCTTCGCCGCCACCCTCAGCGCCCTGGCGCAGAACGACCAGCGGCTGCCGGTGGAAAAACAGGTGCTGATCTACCCCAGCCTGGACTACACCCTGAACCACCCCTCGGTGACCGAGAACGGCCAGGGCTATTTACTGGAAGCGGACCGCATCGCCTGGTACTTCCAGCACTATTTCCAGCATGGCGAGGACCGCCGCGGCGCGTCGCCGCTGTTCATGCCGGTGAGCAATCGCCTGCCGGAAACGCTGGTGATCAGCGCCGAATACTGCCCACTGCGCGACGAGGCGCTGGCCTACGTGCAAAGGCTGAACGACACCGGCGTGCCCTGCCGCCACCGCCATTTCGACGACATGATCCACGCCTACCTCAATCTGGAATCCCTGGCGCCCGACGCCTGCGCCGCCACCTACCGGGAGATCGCCGCCTTCCTCAACGGCGATTAACCACCGGGCGGGCCCGCTCCCACAATGTCAGGAGCGGTCGGAGGTGGCGGGGGCGTCGCGCTGCATCAGATTATCGATGCCGTAGCAGTGCCCGGCGAGCAGGTTCTGGGCCAGCATGAAGCGGTCCTGGGGGGTGCGCGCGGTGAGCTCCGCCACGCTCAGGGATTCCAGCATCCAGGTGTCCCAGACGTTGACGAAGCGGGCGCGGATGTCCACGTCACCGCGCAGCATGTCCGCCTGGCGGGCGGTGACCGTAAGGCTGTCGTCGCCGCGGTCCACTTCGTAGCCCTGGTTGGGGTAGCCCACTTCCAGGCAGGCGAGGAAATTCTTCATGGTGCGCTCCGACGCCTGGCCCACGGCAAACGCCAGCGGCTGGTCGGGCACGTCTTCGAGGATGCTGAGGATATGGGCGTCGGCGAGCCGCTCGCGCAACCGGCCCTGGGCCTCGTCGGCGGCGGCTTCGCTGCGTTTCTCCGCTTCCCGGCGGGCCGCTTCCATGTCCCGCCGGACCCGCTCACGTTCCGCCCGTTGCCGGGCCAGTTCGGCTTCATGGGCCTGCTGGGCCTGGTAGGCGTCGTCCACCAGCCGGTCGAGACGCCGCGACTGGCGCACCGACTCGATCCGTTCCCGGCAGGCGGGCAGCCAGTCCTCACGCAGTTGCCGCTGGTCCACGTAGCGCTCCGCCCGGTGCGCCTCGGCGAGCCGCCGGCAGGCGCCGTCCATGGCGCCGAGGGCGTCGATGGCGCCGTAGCTCAGCCCGGCCACCGCGTCCGGCGCCTGCGTCCGCCCCATCAGACCGGCGGTGGAATCACGCAGCGAGGCGCAGCCGGTGAGTGCCACGGCCACCAGGCCGAGAAGCAGGATCGTCAGGTTGGAACGCATATTAAAAACAACGTTGTATTCGTTTTTGTTGAAACCCTTGGGAGCGAGCACTTGTAGGAGCTTGCTTGCAAGCGAAAGGCCGGCGAAGCCGGCGGGCAGGGCCTCTCCCACAAGGCCCGCACAAGCAAAGGTTCAATGGTCCGAGCCGAAGCAGCCCCACAAGTTCCCCTCTCAGGCGGATTTGGCGGCGATCTTCTCTTTCCAGATCACCGGGCCGGTCTTGTGCACGGATTCGCCGTTGGAATCCACCGCCACGGTCACCGGCATGTCTTCCACTTCGAATTCGTAGATCGCTTCCATGCCCAGATCCTCGAAGGCGGCCACGCGGGATTTGCGGATCGCCTTGGACACCAGGTAGGCGGCGCCACCCACGGCCATCAGGTAGACCGCCTTGTTGTCCTTGATCGCTTCGATGGCGGTGTCGCCGCGTTCGGCCTTGCCGACCATGCCGATCAGGCCGGTCTTCTCCAGCATGGTGCGGGTGAACTTGTCCATGCGGGTGGCGGTGGTGGGTCCCGCCGGGCCCACCACTTCGTCGCCCACCGGGTCCACCGGACCCACGTAGTAGATAAAGCGGTTGGTGAAGTCCACCGGCAGGTCCTCGCCCTTGGCGATCATGTCCACCATGCGCTTGTGGGCGGCGTCACGGCCGGTGAGCAGCTTGCCGGACAGCAGCAAGATCGGAAGAGCGTCGTGTAGGGAAAGAGTGTATACCTACGTGTAGATCTCGGTGGT
>NZ_CAXPXK010000049.1:0-6941 GCF_964221125.1 Alloalcanivorax sp. | reverse complement strand
CTTCCACTCCGCACTGCAGATGGTGGCACGTCAGGACAAGGCCGACGTGACCGATTCGGCCGTCGGCGCTCGTGTCGACATCGGCCCCAACGACGCGGGCGGCTTCCAGCTCGCCGTCACCCTCGAGGTGACGTTGCCGAATCTGAGTCGCGAGAACGCCCAGGCTCTGGCCGACAAGGCCCACCAGGTGTGCCCGTACTCCAACGCCACCCGCGGCAACATCCCGGTGGACCTGGAAGTGCACGTCTAGCTTCCGACCTGCTAGGCTAGAAGAATTCCCGTTACTCAATACGCAGAGCAGACCATGCAAACCGACCCCAAAGACATGTCGCGATTGGAGAAACTTCAGTCCATGGAGGCGATCTGGGAAGCCCTACACAACGATCTGGGCGAGCTGGAGTCGCCGCAGTGGCACGGTTACGAGCTGGGGGAACGGCAAAAGCGTATTGATGCGGGCGAAGCCTCCTTTCTCAGCCTTCATGAATTAAAAACCAGGAGATAGCTGGTGGGTCTTGTGGGAGCGGGCCCAGCCCGCGAAAGGCAAGCTTGGCTTGCCGGCAAAGGTTGTCCCGCAGGATCCCAGAATCCTTCGTAAGAACCGCTTCTAAACGGCCGATCAAGTGGCCTCTCTGGTATCCTGCCGGGAGCTTTGCTCCCTTTCGCGGGCTGGGCCCGCTCCCACAAGACCAGCCATCCATCAGGAGACCCCATGGCGACAGCGATGATCATGCACGAAGCGGGCGGGCCGCAGGTGCTGCGGCCGGAAACGGTGACGGTGGGTGAGCCGGGCCCCGGCCAGGTGCGTCTCAGGCAGACCGCCATCGGCGTGAACTTCCATGACATCTATGTGCGCTCCGGGCTCTACCGGACGCTGCCGCTGCCGGGGATTCCCGGGCTGGAAGCCGCCGGCGTGGTGGAAGCGGTGGGCGAGGGCGTCACCGCATTCGCCGCCGGCGACCGGGTCGCCTATACCTCCGGCAACTACGGCGCCTACGCCGACCAGCGTCTGATCGACGCCGGCCGGCTGGTGCGCCTACCGGACGACATCGACGACGTGCTGGTGGCCGGCATGATGGTGCGTGGCCTCACCGCCCGCATCCTGCTCACCGACGTCTTCCCGGTCCGCGAGGGCAGCGTCATCCTGGTCCAGGCCGCCGCCGGCGGGGTCGGGCAGTTGCTGTGCCAGTGGGCGCGCCACCTGGGCGCCACCGTGATCGGTACCGTCGGCAGCCAGGAAAAAGCCGAGCGCGCCCGCCGCCACGGCTGCCACCATGTGATTCTCTACCGGGAACAGAACGTGGTGGACACCGTCAAGCAGCTCACCGACGGCCGCGGCGTGGACGTCGCCTACGATTCCGTCGGCAAGGACACTTTCTACGATTCCCTGGCCTGCCTGGCCCCGCGCGGCCACCTGGTCAACTTCGGCCAGTCCTCCGGCCCGGTGGAACCGCTCGCCATGCCGCGCCTGGCCGCCGGCTCCTTTACCGTGGTGCGGCCCATGCTCGGCCACTACACCGCCGACCCGGCCGACCGCGACGCCGCCGCCGACGCCTTCTTCCAGGCCCTGCGCGACGGCATCCTCACCCCCGACGACCCGGTCCGCTACGCCCTCCAGAACGTGGGTCAGGCCCACGACGACATGGAAGCCCGTCGCACCCACGGCGCCGTCGTCCTGATGCCATAGAGATGCTATTCTCGGACAATGATACCGACAGACACAGACCAATTTATTAAAGCAGCACTCCAGCCGTTCAGTCCCCGGCTGGTAGTGATGTTTGGTTCGATGGCTCGTGGTGAAGCGACTGCCTCCAGTGATTTGGATATCGGTGTGATGCTGGAAAGTCCGCTAACCGTTGAGCAGCGGCAGGCCATGATCAAGACGCTCGCCGGTGCTTTGGGACGTTCTGTGGACTTGGTGGATTTAAACCGTGTCGGAGAACCCCTGCTCGGACAAATCTTGAAAGAAGGGCGGCGATTGCTGGGCGCGCCGACCCATATGGCGATATTGCTAAGCCGCCACCTAACCAATGGCGAGGATTTTATCCCGCTGCAGAAACACATTCTGGAAACACGGCGGCGCGCATGGATCAAGTCATAATCGACCAAAAACTTGAGTCGCTGCGACGTTGTGTGCGCCGGCTCCATGAGCGTTGTCCGGATACGCCTGGGTTGTTGTCCGAGGACCTGGATGCTCAGGATATTGTGTCGTTGAACCTTACCCGGGCGATACAGCTTTGCGTTGATATAGCGGCCCATTGGCTCGCGGATCAAGACGATCTGGGTGCGCCGCAAACCATGGGCGAGACCTTCTCACTTTTGGCGCAGGGCGACAAAATTCCCCAAGAGCTGGCTGACCGTCTTAGAGGCGCGGTCGGTTTTCGCAATATCGTCGTCCATAATTATGAAGCGGTGAACTGGAACATCGTCTTCCAGCTTTGCCACGAACATCTGGATGATTTCCGGGACTTTGCCCGCGCCTTCTCGGCCTGAACCCTCCAACCCTGATCCCAGAGACCTCTGGTATCCCGCCGGGAGCTTCGCTCCCTTTCGCGGGCGAGGCCCGCTCCCACAATTTCGCTCGCACAAATAAAAACGGCCCGCCGACGCGGGCCGTCGCGTCCCCCCAGGGCGCGTTAAGGGCAGCCACCGTCATAATCGGTGGGAAAAATCCGTGAGATCAGACCGTGCAGCGCCGGATCGTAGCTCTCCAGCTCCGCACGGGTATTGACGCTGTTGTGCAGCCCGTTGGGCGGATCGGACTCCAGGTTGGCGTTGAACCAGGTCTGCACCCCTTCCGCCCAGTACTCTTCCACGTTGTCGTCGGCGTAGGTGTTCTCAAACAGGTTGTTGGCGACGGCATCGTCGTAGGCCGCCTGCAGCTCGTCGAGAAAATCCGGGTCCAGATCTTCCAGCGCCATCAGGTCCACCGAGTGGGCGAACTCATGCAGGAAGATGTCCTCGTGCACGCCGCCGGCCTGGTAGGGGTCGTTGCCGTAGCACAGCACGTTCTCCTCGGTGCCGCTGCTCACCGGCCGCGCCTTGGTGGCGCCCAGGCCGCCGCGGGCGCGGTTGTCCCAGGTGTCGCCGGTGATCGGGAAGACCGTATCCAGGTCCGAGTAGGCGGGAATCTGCGTGATCCCCTCGCCGTCGCCGGTCACCGCCGCGATCGTGCCGTTGGCGATCATTTCCGCCAGCAGATCCTGGCGCAGGCTCATCATCCCCAGAATGGTCTCGCAGGCGTGGGTCAGCGCCGCCGCCGACACCAGATTACCGCCCAGCACCGGCAGGCCGTTGGCGTCCGCGTATTGAGAGTAGTAGGCGTCCTGCTCCGCGTTCAGGTCGAGGCTCGCGGGCACCGGGCCCACCGCGCAGGTGTAATCGGCCACCGCGTTGGCGGTGAAATCCCAGCTCTGCGCCGCGTTCAGCGCATCGCCGGACTGATCCGTGATGCCGTCCAACGTCACCGTGTACGCCTGGCCGTCCACCAGATCCGCGTTAGGTTTGAAGATCACCACCGAGCCGTCGTCGCTGTAACTGAAAGTGCCGTCCACCTCGTTAACGCCGGCGGTGACCATGAAGGAATCCCGGTCCACGCTGGCCGGGTCCACCGGCGCCGAGAACACCGCCACCACCGGGTACTCCGCCTTCTGCGTGGCGCCGTCAACCGGGCTGTTGGACGCCAGCGCCAGGCCGCCGGCATCGGGCCCGCCGCCGTCACCACCGCCCGTGCCGCCGGTACCGCCGCCGCCACTGCTGCCGCCACCCCCACCGCAGGCGGTGATCGCCAGGACCAGAGCCCCCATCAGCACGGTGCCGCCGCGCCGGCGCGTAAAAATCGTCGTTTCCATGTCGCTTCCAGTTATCCGCTTTTGTTGTGCCGAAGACACTACGGACCGGCGACAACCGTTCACATCCCCTAATCAGGTAGGGCTCGAGCCTTGTGGGAGCGGGATTTGTGGGAGCGGGCCCAGCCCGCGAAAGGCCGGCAAAGCCGGCCGGCAGGATCCCAGAGCCCTCTCCAGCAAGGTCTCTGCTATCCTCTCTCAATGACTTACCCAACCCCCGCCGGCCCCGTCGACCGCGAACTGATCATCAACAAAAGCCGCTTCATCGCCTGGCTGCGCCCGGTCCAGGACCGCGACCAGGCCCAGGCCGTGCTCGAGCAGGCCCGCGCCCGCTACCCGGACGCCAGCCACCACTGCCACGCCTGGCTGATCGGCGACCCGCAGTCCGGCCAGGGCGCCATGAACGACGACGGCGAACCCTCCGGCACCGCCGGCAAGCCGATCTTCAACGTGATTCAGCACAAAGGGGTGGGGGACGTCATGGTGGTGGTCAGCCGCTACTTCGGCGGCGTCAAACTGGGCGCCGGCGGCCTGGTGCGCGCCTCCGCCGGCGCCGCCGAAGCGGTGCTCTCCGCCATGCGGGTCACCGAACAGATCCCCGAGCAGACGCTCACCCTGCAGCTCGGCTTCGCCGACGAGCAGCCCCTGCGCCACTGGTGCGACCAGCACGGCGCCCGCCTGGAAGAGATCCAGTACAGCCAGCACGTCACCGCCAGGGTGACGGCGCCGGAACGGCATCTGGATGATTTGCGGGCGTTTTGCGCTGCCCATGGAATTGGCGCATCTCACCATTGGCGGCGGGGAAGGGAAGGGGCAACCTGATTGCCAATAATCACAATCAAGGAGAGCACGCCATGCCCGTCGTCGACCCGGATCCCCAACGCCTGCCGGACATCCTCAAAAGCATTCCCGCCGACACCCCCATCGTCATGCTCAACCTGCTGCGCTTCCGCGACAAAGCCCGCTATAAGGACGGCGAAGCCGACTACGACGGCCGCGAGGCCTACCGCCGCTACTCGCTGGTGGCGTTCGAGAAGGTCAAAGGCGTGGGCGGCGAGCTGCTCTGGTCCGGCGACACCCTGGCCGGCGTGATCGCCCCGGAAGGCGAGCGCTGGGACGAAGTCCTGCTGGTGCGCTACCCTTCAATCCAGGCGTTCGCCCGGATGCTCGCCGACCCGGAGTACAAGCAGGCCACCA
This sequence comes from Alloalcanivorax sp., assembly GCF_964221125.1. NCBI lineage: Bacteria > Pseudomonadati > Pseudomonadota > Gammaproteobacteria > Oceanospirillales > Alcanivoracaceae > Alloalcanivorax > Alloalcanivorax sp. The sequence continues at coordinate 1,899 of NZ_CAXPXK010000049.1, read as the reverse complement.
AGCATCGCACCGCCGCCCTGGAAGAGGCCCGCCTGATCTGCAACCAGGAGAAATGAGAGCTGCAAGCGTCAAGCTGCGAGCTGCAAGCCTCAAGCCTCAAGCTGCAGGCTGGCCGTGCCGGGGGAAAGGCCATTTCATGGCACGGCCACTGTCCCAGCACGGCCTGCTTGCAGCTTGCAGCTTGAAGCTTGCATCTGTCTTTTGTCACCCGGGGTTAGCAATATAGTAAACACAATGTAAAATGCCGCTCCGTGTCATAGGCATGACTAAACTTGCGGGTGATAATCCCTGCCCCAGGGACTGGGGAACGTAAGCCATTCATCAGGATAGGAAGCCGCCAGTGCTAATTGGGTTGAGTCGGGCCGCCTGGCCCCGAGCAGTCAAAGGCGGAGCCCTGGGGGTACTGCTAAGCGTGAGCGCGACGGCCGCCGCCGCCCCCTGGGCGGAGACCGGGGACCTGCGCGCCCGGCATCATCTGGAAGCGCTCTCCGCGCTGGGCTGCTTCGACGGCCTCACCACCACCTGGCCGGTGAACTGGTCGGCGGTGGCCGAAGGCCTGCGCGGCGCCAGCGACACCTGCCGCACCAGCGAGCACGCCGCCTACTTGCGTGCCGCCCTGGACCGCGCCAAAACCGAAACCCGCACCGCCACCGTCACCCTCGGCGGCGCCAATGAAGAGCCCCTGTTCCGCCACTTCGGTGCCCAGCCCGCCGGCCAGGTGGACAGCTCGGCGGCGGTCTCCTTCACCGGCCGCCGCTACGCCGCCCGCATCCAGGCCGGCTACACCGACACCGACGACCGCGAAGACACCAGCGAGCTGCGCGCCGACGGCAGCTTCGTGGCCGGCCGCTTCGGCAACTGGCAGCTCGGCGCCGGCGCCATCGACCGCTGGTGGGGCCCCGGCCACCACAGCTCCCTGGCGCTCTCCAACAATGCCCGCCCGGTACCGGGCCTGTGGTTTGGTCGCCAGACCCACTACGCGCCGCGCTCGCCGTGGCTGAACTGGATCGGCCCCTGGGACTTCCAGGCCTTCATCGGCCAGCTCGAGCAGGACCGCGCCGTCTCCGACGCCAAACTGGTCGGTGGACGCCTGACCTTCCGGCCGGCCAGCTTTCTGCAGATCGGCCTGACCCGGCTGTTCCAGTGGGGCGGGGAAGGGCGGCCCGATGGCCTGGATTCCTTCGGCGACGCTCTGATCGGTAAGGACAACGGCCAAAGCACCGGCTTCACCGAGGAAAACGACCCCAGTAACCAGGTGGGCGGTTTCGATTTCCGCGCCGGTTTCCCGGTGTTCGGCGTGCCCACCGGCTTCTACGGCCAGATGATGGGCGAGGACGAGGCCGGCGGCCTGCCGTCCAAGTTCTCCGCGCTGGTCGGCTTCGACGCCCTCACCGGTTTCGGCACCGGCAGCCAGCGCTTCTTCCTGGAAGGCACCGACACCGTCGCCGGGCGTGCCGTCAGCGACGCCCGTTTCAACACCGCCTATGAACACAGCACCTACCGCAGCGGCTTCCGCTACTATGGGCGCAGCCTGGCCTCCACCTTCGAGGGGGACGCCCGCGCGTTGACCCTGGGCGGCCAGCAGTTTTTCCGCAACGGCGCGGTATTCACCGCCTCGGTGACCACCGCCACCCTCAACGCGCAAGGCGGCAAACGGGCTCAAGTTGAGCCCGACGGTGCCGAAATACTGCAAGCCAATACGGAACAAGATATCGTGCTGGCTGAATTACGGCTGGAACACGGCCTGCTGGGCGGGCGTCTCACCTGGGCCCTGGCCGCCACCGACGAAGCCGTAGACACCTTCGCCGGTGAGCGCGAGCAGGTCACCGCCATGGCGCAATGGCGCCGCACGTTTGACTGGTAAAGGACTCCCAAACGGTTATGACAGCAATAATGAAA
>NZ_CAXPXK010000048.1:0-34771 GCF_964221125.1 Alloalcanivorax sp. | reverse complement strand
TGGGCTCCAAATCGGCGCTGGAAGGCTGGACCCTGGCGGCCCAGAACGAGCTGGTGCACACCGGCGTGGAATTCACCCTGATGAATTATCCGCTGGTGCGCACGCCGATGATCGCGCCCACCGCCATTTACCGCTATGTACCGGCCATGAGCGAAGAACGCGCCGTGGACTGGCTGTGCGAAGCCATCGTCACCCGCCCGAAGCGCAAGGTGCCGGCGTTTGGACTGGCCTCCCAGGTGATGTACCAGATACTGCCGAAGACCTCCGAACTGATCGTCAACACCAGTTTCCAACTGCTGCGCGACAAGCCCCGCTGAACCGGGAAAGCATAAAAAAAGCCCCGCCGAAGCGGGGCCGCAGACCGGGGTGACCCGGAAGCATACGCAGCGGGGCGTGACGCCCCGAAGCCATAATGCCTAAAGCCGGGACCGCCGCTCTTGATCCAGATCAGATAGCGGGCAGCCCACGCCCGCTTGACCCGGCCCGCAGGGTGCCACTGTGGTCCGGGTCAAGCGCGGCACCGGGGAAGGCCCCACACTGCCGGCATGGCTGACCAAACCGCTCTCACCCGCAACCCCACCGCCCGGGCGCTGACCGCGTCCCTGTTTCCCGCCGGCCGGACCCTGCCGGCAGCGGACGCCGAGGCGCTGCTCACCCGTGTCGGCGAGCATGCTTTGCTGGCGCGGGCGCTGCGGCTCGGGCTGCTGTGGCTGGACGCCCGCCACCTGCTCCGCCATGGCCGGCGTTTCCACCGTGGCGACCCGCCCCACCGGGCCCGTTTTCTCGACCGGCTGTCCCGCACCCCGGTGTCCGGTAAGCTCTTGCGCGCCGTGAGCCTGCCGCTCAAGGCGCACTATGTGTTTGACCGCGACGTGGAAGCGCGCACCGGCTGCCGGCCACCGGTGCAGGTGCCCAGCCAGGTGGAACATTTCCGCTGGCAGCAGCAGATCACCGCCGCCGGGGATTGCGCCGAGGATATGGAATTGGAAGCGGACGTGGTGGTGATCGGCAGCGGCGCCGGCGGCGCGTCGGCCGCCTACGAGCTGGCCAGCCGCGGCCTGGCCGTGGTGATCGTGGAAGAGGGCCAGTACTACGACCGCTCCCATTTCAACGGCCGGCTCACCGAGGTGATTCCCAAGCTGTACCGGGCGCTGGGCAGCAACTGCGCCACCGGCAACGCCATTATTCCGGTGCCGGTGGGCCGCAACGTGGGCGGTACCACCACCATCAATTCCGGCACCTGCATGCGCACCCCGGAGGAGGTACTGGCCGACTGGCAGGCCCGCGGGCTGGGCGACTTCAGTGCTGAAGCGATGACGCCCTGGTTCGAACAGGTGGAAGAGGTGCTCAAGGTGCAGGCCGCCAAACCCGAACACGTGGGGGCCATCGGCGACGTCATCGATCGCGGCGCCGAGGCGCTGGGGTTCCGGCAGCGCCACCCGCTCAACCGCAACGCCGAGGGCTGCGACGGCCAGGGGCTGTGCCAGTTCGGCTGCCCCACGGACGCCAAGCAGTCCACCAACGTGAGCTACATACCCCGGGCGCTGGACCGCGGCGCCTTCCTGTTCTCCGGGTTCCGGGCGGAACGCCTGCACTGGCACGGCGACCGGGTCACCGGCATGACCGCCCGGGGCCGTAACCGGGACGGCCGCTCGATCCGGTTAACGGTGAAAAGCCGCGCCGTGGTGGCCGCCATGGGGACCTTCTTTACGCCGTTGTTCCTGCGTGACCAGGGCATCCGCAACCGCCATCTGGGCCGCCACCTCACCCTGCACCCGGCCGGCGTGGTCAACGCGATTTTCCCGGACCGGGACTTCGCCAACAGCCGCAGCATTCCGCAGGGCTTCGGCGTCACCGATTGGGGCAAGCAGGGTTTGATGTTCGAAGGCGGCAGCGTACCGCTGGCGGGACACAGCCTGCTGAACAACCTTTACGGCGCGGACTGGGTGCGCTTCACCGAGGACTACCAGCAGACCGCCTACTTCGGCTTTATGATCCGCGACACCTCCCAGGGGCGCGTGCGGCGCGGGCCCCACCGGGACTGGCCGCTGATCCGCTACCGCATGAACGACCGGGACTTCGCGCAGTTTCTGCGCGGCGTGGACACGCTGGCGCGCATCTACTTCGCCGCCGGCGCCCGCGAGGTTCTGGTGCCGGGCCTGGACGGCCTTCAGCGCCTGCATAGCGTGGCGGAGCTGGAGCGCTTTCTGGCCGGCCCGCTCAAACCCCGCGACTTTCTGATCACCGCCTATCACCCGCTGGGCACCGCGCGCCTGGGGCGGGACCCGGACGACGGCGTCTGCGATGCGCAGCACCGGGTCCATGGCCGCCAGGGCCTCTATGTCATGGACGGGTCGGCGGTGCCTTCCAGCCTGGGCGCCAATCCCCAGGTCACCATCATGGCCCTGGCCGGCCGGGCCGCGGCCCGGTTGGCCGACCATCTACAGGAGCACCAAGCATGACACTGGGACTACTACTCAAGGAATCCATGAGCGGCTGGCTGGCTCTGGACAGCGACGGCGTCGAGCGTCCGTTCAGCTTTACGATTCGCGCTTTCACAACGCGCATCTTCAGCCTCGGCGCGCCGCGCTATTTTCGCGGCACCGCGCGCCTCGGCGATCATCAATGCCCCTGCGAGGGCGAATTGAGAATCCGCTTGAGCGGGCCCCATTACTGGCTGCGCTTCCGTCACCCGGAGCTGGGCGAGCTCTACGCCGAGGGACAAAAGCAATACGGTCAGGGCGGCTGGATTCAATCCCTGATCACCTGCCCGCTCACGGTCTACCAGGCGGACCGGCCGGTGGGCAAAGCCCGGGTGGCGTACCGGGACAGCATGCTGGCGTTCCCCTTCAAGGCCCTGCGGCTGGTGGACGAGCGCCACGCGTATCAGGATGCGGCATCATGATCCCGTTCCACGGCAACCAGTACCCAGGCCAGGGCGGGCACTACGAATCCTGGTTCGTGCGCGCCAACGACCCCTACCGCCGGCGCGCGCTGTGGATACGCTATACCCAGTTCATCGCCGCCGACGGCGGGCGGCGCCTCGGCGAGATCTGGGCGGTCTGGTTCGACGGCGAACGCCAGGTGGCGGTGAAGGAAGAGTTTCCTCTGGAGCACTGTCTGGTGGCCGCCGACCGCCTGGCGGTGGAGATCGGCGACAACCGGCTGGAACCGGGCAAGCTGCACGGCGGCGCCTCGCTCAACGGCCACCGCATCGAGTGGGACCTGCGCTACCAGGGCGGCCAGGAGCCGCTGCTGTTGTTGCCGGAAGACCGCTACCGGGCCGGCTTTCCCAAGGCCAAGTCGCTGGTCAGCCGGCCGGCGGTGCGCGTGTCCGGCCAGGTTCGGGTGGATGGCGACGCCATGCAGTTGGAACACTGGCCCGGCAGCGAAAACCATAATTGGGGAAAGCGCCACACCGACCAGTACGCCTGGGGCCAGGTGGCCGCCTTCGACGGCCGCCCGGACGCCTTTCTCGAGTGCGCCACGGCACGGGTCTGGTTCGGGCCCGTGCCCACACCCTGGCTGAGTCTGGCGGTGCTGCGGCTGGACGGGCGGACTTACGCTTTCAACCGGGTCGGCCAGGCGCTGCGCTCACGGGGTCGCTACCGGTTCTTCCAGTGGCGGCTCGAGTGCCGTGCCGGTGACAACCAGCTGCGGGTGGACATCGACGCGCCGCGCGAGGCCTTCACCGCCCTCACCTACTACAACCCGCCGGGCGGCAATAAAACCTGTCTTAACAGTAAACTGGCCCGCGCGCGGGTGTCGGTGATCCGCTCGGGCCATGAGGAGGTGTTGCACAGCGAGCACGGCGCCGCTTTCGAGATTCTCACCGACCGCGACGATCACGGCGTGCCGATCAGCGTCTAGGCGAGATCTCTTCCAGGAAACCGAGGATTTCCCGGTTCACCTCGGAGGCCTGCTCCATTTGAATCCAGTGGCCGCACTGGTCGAGCACCACGGTGCGCAGGTCCGGCACATAGTCGGGCATGCGCGTCAGGGCTTTTTGCCCGAACAGCAGCACCGGGTCCTGCATGCCGCCGAGAAACAGGACCGGCGCCGTGATGGTCCAGTTGTCGTCGTCGCGGCTCTCTTCCCAGGACGCGTCCATGGCCCGGTACCAGTTCAGGGCACCGGTGAAGCCGGTCTTTTCAAAGCGGGCCACGTAGTAGGCGAGATCCTCGTCGCGCATCCAGCGCGGCGGCGAAGGCGGCGGTTGCATGGCCTGCAACACCCCGGTGCTGTCCGGCGCCACGGAAAAATCCTCGATGCCATCCGCGGAGAGGCTGTGGAACATGCGCCGCAGGCTGTCCTCCACATCGGCTTCCAGCTCCTGCTCCGGGGTTTGCGGGCGCTGGAAGTAGAGCATGTAAAAGAAGTGATCGCGGAACAGGTCGCGCATCGCTTCGGTGGGCGGCTTCGGCGACGGGCCGCCGTACGGCACCGACAGCCCCACCACGGCGGCGACCCGATCCGGATGGCGGCGGGCCACCTGCCAGGCCAGAGCGCAGCCCCAGTCGTGGCCGATCAGCACCGCCTGGTCGGCGCCCAGGGCCTCGATCAACGCCACCACGTCGGCCACCAGCCGGCTTTGCCGGTAGGCGTCCACCTCGGCGGGGCCGCCGGTTTCACCGTAGCCGCGCAGGTCCGGGGCCACCGCGTGGTACCCGGATTGCGCCAGCGCCGGCAGCTGATAACGCCAGGAGGCCCAGCATTCCGGGAAACCGTGCAGGCAAAGCACCAACGGCGCCCCGGGTTCGCCGGCCTCGGCGATGAAGAAGTCCATTCCATTGGCGGCCAGGCGCCGTTCGCGGATAAATGCCATGTCGTGTTCAGTCTTCGCAGATGGTGGTTAAACGTCTGGTTTCCCTCGGGCCAGTCTGGCAATGTGACACTGGATACTGTTCCTGACAAGAGCCTCAAGCTCCCATGCCCGCATCACCTGCCAACCAGCCGAAAGCTTCCTGGAAAGCGCGCTTTGACGCCTTGATCCAGCCCTATATTCCGGAATATTTCCCGGTGGCCTGGAAGATGGGTCTGTCGATTTCGGCGCTGATCCTGATCGGTATGACATTGCTGGCGTTCATTCTGCTTAACAATCAGCTGCAGCGTATGCGCGACCAGGCGGACAGCTTCGGCAACGCCATCGCCACCCAGCTGGCGCATACCGCCCGCGAACCGCTGCTTGCCGAGGACCGCTTCCTGCTCAAGGTGCATATCAACAACCTGGTGCGCAGCGACAGCATCGCCGGCGCCGCGCTGTTCAACCGGGAGGGCCAGCCGATCGATCAGGCCGGGGTGCAACCGCCGGCCAGCGCCCCGTCCTCCACGGAAGTGCGCCGCTGGGGCGGGCTCGGGGAAAACGCCATGAGCACCTACTTCGCGCCGGTGCGCGTCAACGATAACCTGGCAGGATCGGTGGCGGTGACCCTGTCGGACCGCTCCATCACCCTGGCCCAGCGCGAGGTGCGCAACACCCTGATCACCGCCACCCTGGCGATGGGCGTGCTGGCGATCATCGCCTCCTTCCTGATCAGCCGGCGGCTGGCCCAGCCGATCCACAATCTGCTCGCCGCCACCAGCGCCATGCGCAAGGGCGACCTGCAATACCGGATCCAGGAACGCCGTAATGACGAGATCGGCCATCTGATCGAGGCCTACAACGGCATGGCCCACGGCATGCTGGAGAAAGACCAGGTGGAGCGTGTGCTGCAGCGCTTCGTGAGTCCGTCGGTGGCGCGCAAGATGATGGCCAACCTGGACCAGGTCACCCTGGGCGGGCGCGACGTCACCGCCACGGTGGTGTTCGCCGACATCGTCGGCTTTACCCGGCTTTCCGAAAGTCTGGCGCCGGAAGCGGTGGCGGACATGCTCAACGTCTACTTCGATGCCATCAGCGCCGCTTCCGATTTCTACCGGGGCACCATCGACAAGTACATGGGCGATTGCGCGATGATCGTGTTCGGGGTGCCCGAGGAGGATTCCGAGCACCTTTTCCACGGTCTGTGCTGCGCGGTGATGATTCAGCGGCTGGTGACCCGTCTCAACGAATACCGCGACGCGCGCGGCCTGACCACCGTGGAATTCCGCATCGGTATGAATTCCGGGGCCATGCTGGCCGGCAATCTCGGTTCCAGGGAGCGCATGCAATACACGGTGGTGGGCGACACGGTGAATCTGGCCTCGCGGCTGTCCAACATGGCCGGCGCCGGCGAAATCATCGCCGCCTCGACAATCATGGCGGATCCCAATATCGGCTCCCGGGTGCGCGCCACCGAGTACGGCGCCATGCGGGTGCGCGGCCGCCAGGAGCCGGTAGGCACCTTCCGGGTGGACGGCGTGCACGCCCTGTCGGAAACGCTGATGGAACAACGCATTGCCCAATTCCTTGCCGAAATCAGCGCGGAGGCCGACCGTGAATCCTCTTAAGCGGGGCACCTGGCGGGCGACGCTGGGCCTGGGGGCGGTATTGATACTGCCCGGCTGCGCCTCATTGCTGCCGTTCTCGGATCCCGCCGACCGGGTGGGTGACGCGCTGCAGGAGCACCGCTACCGGGACGCCCTGGACATCATCGACCGCACCGACCAGAGCCATCCCCAATACGGCCTGCTCACCGAGCAACGCCAGGGGGTGCTGCAGGCAAGCCGGGAATACCGCCAGGAAAGACTGGCCCTGGCCCGGGATCTGTCGGCCCGGGAAGACTGGGGGCAGGCGTATCAGCTGCTGGAGGATACCGGCGACCGCGTGGCGGAACCGGAACCGGTGAACTCTCTGCTGGCGCAATTGCGGGAGCGCGAGGCACGGGCGCTGCGCGAACGCCTTAACCAGTGGTATCTGGCCCAGGCGAAGGCGCTGCTGGACACCGATGAGCTGGACCGGGACCTGGCCCACCATGATGACCGCCGGGCGGCGAGAATTCTGGATCAGCGCGCGCGGCTGCGCCAACAGGTGAGCGACGGCCTCACCGAACTGGGCGACGCCTACGCCGACCAGGCGCTGTGGCGCCAGGCACTGGTCTCCCTGGAGATGGCACAACGGCTGACGCCGGACCGCAGCCAGCCGGCCTCCTTGAAACGCGCGCGCAAGACCCTCGACAGCGCCCGAGACCGGGCCCGGGACGCGCGTCAGGAAACCCGTTACCAGCACGCCGAAGCGCTGATTTCACGGTATCAACAAACCGGTCGCCTGGAGGACCTGCTGGCCGCCCGCACTTACCTGGCGCAGCACGATGGCGGCTACCTGGACACCATGCGCGAGCAAGTGAAGCGCTGGTCGCGGGACCGCTTCGCCCGGACCATGGCCCAGGGGGAAGCGCTTTACGCCAAGGGCGAATACCGGGCCGCCCACCAGCTGTGGCAGCGGGTGGCCCCGCTGGACCCGGACAACGTGGAATTACAGAAAAAACTGGAGCGCAGCGAGCGGGTGATCAGAAACCTGGAATCCCTGAACACCCCCTAGCGACCGCCGGCTAGCACCAGGGCGGCCGGCACTGGCTGGCGTTCGCCGCCTCCGGCTCGGCCCGCGAGGCCGCCACCGTCGATTCCTCGACCGGCTCGGGGGCCGCCGGCGCGGGCGCCGGGGCCGGCTCAACCGGTTGCGGCGTCCGGGTGGCGGAAGGCTCGCGGGCCTCGTCTTCGGCCTGGTCCGCCTCCTCATCGCGGGCGGCGGGCTCCTCTTCTTCCCCGGGCACCACGCCCTCGGTATCGGTCACCGGCCCGGAGGTGGGCGGCGTGGCGGAGTCCTCTTCGCGTTTTTCCTGCTGCGCCTTATAAGCCCGCTCGTAATCATCGGAAACCGGTGAACGCCCTTCGAACAGGTTTTCCAGCTTCACCGGCAACGGGAACTGAACCTCGCGAACCAGATCACCGTCATCGTTGACCCGGAACTGCATGGCGGTGACGCCCATGTATTTCTCGCGGGTCATATCCACCAGACGATCGTTGTCGGCCAGCACGGTGGGTTTGATGAACACCATCAGGTTGCGCTTTACGTGGCTCTCGGAGGTGGAGCGGAACAGGAAGCCGAGCAGCGGAATGTCGCCGAGCAGCGGCACCTTGCGCACGGTTTCCTGGACGTCGTCGGAAATCAGGCCGCCCAGGGCGATGGTCTCGCCGTCGTCCGCCAGCACCGTGGTATTAAGCTGGCGCTTGGTGGTGATGATGTCCACCGCGTCGCCGACGGAATCCTTCACCGCCGAGGTCTCCTGCTCGAGTTCCAGGCGAATGGTGTCAAGGCCGGCGACGTGGGGCGTGACTTTCAAGGTCAGGCCCACGTCCTCACGCTGAATGGTGGTGAACGGGTTGGACACGCCGGACCCGGTGCTGGACGCCTGGCCGGTCACGAACGGCACGTTCTCACCGACGATGATCGACGCTTCCTGGTTGTCCAGGGTGAGGATGCTGGGCGTGGACAGCAGGTTGGTGTTGGTGGTGGAGGCCAGCGCCTGCACCAGCGCGCCCCACTCCAGATCGCCGTCCGCGTCGGTTTCCCCGAAGCCGGCGGCGATGCCGTCGCCCAGAGTGATATTGGAGGGGTCTTCGGTGATCACCGCCTGCAACAGGGACTGCACACTGATGCCGTTGCCACCGAAGTTCACCGCGCCGACCCCGTTTTCCAGGTCGCCGGCCAGGTACTGGAAGCCCAGGTTGTCGGCCTTGTCGCCGGTCACTTCAACGATGGCCGCCTCGATCAGAATCTGGGCGCGCCGCACGTCCAGCTGGCTGATCACCGACTGCAGTTCTTTCATCATCTCCGGCTCGGCCCGGATCACCAGAGCGTTGAGGGACTCGTCCGACTGAATCGACACCCCGCCTTCGCCATCGGAGGTGCGCGAGCTGGCCGCGCCACCTTCCTCGCTGCCCTGGCGAACCGCCGAGGCGCCGGCGGCGAAATTCTTCAGCAATTCCGCCATTTTTTCCGAGTCACCGTGGCTGAGCCGGACCACCTGCACGCCGCCGGCGGCGCTGGAGGGGCTGTCCAGTTGCCGGATCAGCGGCATCAGGCGGGCGCGGGTGCCGCGGTCGCCCTTGATGATCAACCGATTGGTGCGCTCATCGGCGACCATGGTGGCGCCGCCCTGGGCGCCGCCACGCCGGTTATTACCGGCCGCGGACGAAGTGGTCAGCTCTTCAAGCAGGGACACCATGTTGCCCGCGAACGCGTGCTCAAGCTGAACGATTTCCACTTCGTCGCTTTCCGCGTTGTCGAGGCTGTTGATGATGGCGCGCATGCGCTGAATGTTGTCGGCGTGGTCGCTGATGATCAGCGCGTTGGCGGAGCCCACCGCCGCCAGATGGCCGTATTGCGGCACCAGCGGTCGCAGCACCGGCACCAGCTCCTCCACCGGCGAGTTGTCCACCGCGATCACCTGGGTGATCAGCTCTTCGCCGTCCACGCTGCCGGCGTTGGCGGTCAGCGGCAGGTTGCTCTGCTTGGCGGTGGTGTTGGTGACGATCTTGATCACCCCGCCGGACGGCACCGCGGCATAGCCGTGGACCTGAAGCACCGACAGGAACAGCTCATAGACTTCGTCGGAGGTCAGGGGCTGGTTGGAAATGACAGTCACGTCACGGGCGCGTACCCGCGGGTCGACGACAAAGTTCTTCCCGGTCATTTCCGCGACCTGGTTGATGAACGCCTGAATGTCCGCGTTGCGGATATTCACCGTCCAGTTCTTGCCATCGCCGGACTGCTCCACCTGAGCCTGCTGCTGGGCATGGGCGCCGAGAGCCAGGCTCAGCGTTAGCACTGCGATTATTGTTTTCAGGGCCGACTTCATAGGCTTCTCACGGTGGATAGTTCACGGTAAATTCCTGTTCGCCGCGCTGCACGACTATGGATGCGGCCTGACTGTCCAGATAGGACTGCAATGCCGCCAGATCACTCTCTTCATCGCCAAGCGGGTAGCCGTTCACCGAGACCACCACGTCCCCCTGATTCAGCCCCACTTGTTCAATTAACTGCTTGGGCGCCTGCTCGCCGATTCTATACCCCTCGGTGCCGCCCTCACTGACCGGCTGCAGCCCCAGTTGCCGGATCAACGCGGTGCGCTGCTGGGCCAGATCGGTTTGCGGGCTCGGCGCCTGTGTCTGCGGCGCCGGCTCGTTCACCTGCGTCACGCCACCGCCGGACAGCCCTTTGATTTCGTTCAGGCGCAACGTTTCCAGGCGCCCCTGCCGCCGCAGGATGACGCGGTCGGCGTAGATGTCTTCCAGCTCAGCATTACCGGGAATCGCGTCACCAATATGAAACAGTTCCGCGTCCTTGCCCTTTTCCGCGATGATCGCGGACGACTGGTCCCGGTCGCGGGTCTGGAACAGCCCCAACAGCTCCAGACTTAAACGGGTGTCCGGCGCATCCACCGGCCGGTCGTCCTTGGCGCCGGGCTCCGCCTGGTAGACACCGAAAAGGTTCCAGCTTTGCACCTGGGAGGAAGAAATCTCCGAGTTACCCTGCTGGGAGCCGGCCACCGCAACCTGCTTAAGATCGGATTCGGGCACGCTGTCCCGGGGGCCGTACCAGAGCATCCAGACGGTGCGGGCAATCACATAGGCGAGAAACACCACCAACAAAAGAGCCAGAATGGCGCGCAGCCAACGCTCCCCTTTTTGTCGGTTTCCCCTCCGGGCCCACTGAATCATAAAGCCATCAATCCTGTTTATCGTTATCCCGGCCCGCCGGCATCGAATCCCGAGTATAGAGAGCCGACCGTCCCTGGCCAATTTATACACGGTCTTTCCGACCGTTTGTTATGCAGAGGCGCTCAGCCCGGCCGCCCCAGGGTCAAAGGCCGGCGCATGCGGAAGACCACATCGGAAGGGTCCCCACCCTGGCTGACGCCCAGCAATTGCGGCCAGGCCCGGCGCACCTGCACGCTCAATGTCTTGTCTTCCAGGCTCGCCAGAACCAGCTGCTGCTGCTCGGGGCCGGTCACGGTAAGCCGGGGGCCGCTCTCCGACATCGTCAGCCGGCCGTCCAGGGGCGGCACACTGGCCGAGCCGTCGCGACCCCAGCTCACCGTGCCGCCGCTGTAATCAAGCGTCCCTTTGGCATCGACCACGTTCTCATCGACGAGTTCCAATACCAGCAAGGAAAGTGACACGGTACCATCGGCATCGCCTTGCGGCACCTGTCGGCTGACCATGGCCACCGGCACCTGCGCGCGCCACTGCTCCAGACGCCAGTCGCCCCAGGCGGCGCCCAGCCAGCCGCGCGCCTGCAACTCGCCGGCGGACAGGGACAAATCCACCCCGGGGGTCAGGCCGTGCCAATTCAGTTCCCAGCTCAGACGACCCTGCTGATCACGCCAGCGCGCCCGGACGTCGGCGTCCCACCAGGGGCCGCGAGCGTCGGACAACACCAGCGGCGCGCCCCCGGGACGCAACGCCGGCACTTTGTCGATCACCAGCGCCGCCGGCATCAGAGCCACTAAAAAAACCACCAGGCTGGCGACAAACACCGCCCCCAAAGCGAACCAGCGCATCACAGCCCCACGTTAGAACGGAATATCGTCGTCGAAATCATCGGCCGGGCCGCTGAAACCACCGCCCTGCTGGCCACCGGCCGGCTTGGCGCGTTGATCACCACCGCCCTGCTGACCATAGTCGTAGTCCTGGTTCTCGTAGCCGGTGGGCTGGCCGCCGCCCTGGTTCTGGTAGCCGCCGCCGTCACCGCCGCCGCCACGGCCATCGAGCATCTGCATCTCATTGGCGACGATTTCCGTGGTGTAGCGGTCCTGGCCGTCCTGCCCCTGCCACTTGCGGGTGCGGATGGAACCTTCCACGTACACCTTGCTGCCCTTCTTGAGATACTCGCCGGCGATCTCGCCAAGCTTGTTGAAGAACACCACCCGGTGCCATTCGGTGCGTTCCTGCTGCTGACCGGTCTGCCGATCCTTCCAGGTTTCGCTGGTCGCCAAACGGATGTTGGTGACCGCGCCGCCGCTGGGCATGAACCGGGTTTCCGGGTCGGCGCCCAGGTTACCGATCAGAATGACTTTATTGACGCCTCTCGCCATGGCTGTTCGCTCCCTCTCTCTGTAACGGCCTATAACGGCACGTCTCTAAACGACTGATATATCAATGGGACGGCACCGGCGGTGCCGGTGCGGTAAAAAGCAGACCGGTTATTGTGGCAGCTTTGGCCGCGCTTGAAACCCCCGGCGGCGGCGCCCGCCCAAACCGTCAGGCCCGCGGCTCCTGGACCTCGGCGCTGAGCGCCGTGAGCGCGTCCTCATCCAACAACTTATTGTCCACTTTCAGCAGCGCCAGGCGCTGTTCGGCGACCACCACCGCCTCCAATACGCCGGGCACCGAGCGCAACCGCGATGCCGCCTGATCCCAATCCTGGGCACTCGCCAGGCGAATCACGCGATTGTCGAGCTTGGGCAATTCGCCCATGCCGCGCAAGTACAGCAGCCAGCCCACGGCGATAACCGCGCTGCCCAGGAACACCGCTTCGGCGCCCACCCACTGATACAGGGCGCCGCCCAGCTGGCCGCCGATGAACACGCCCAGGAACTGGCTGGTGGAGTAAACGCCCATGGCGGTGCCGCGGGTGCCGGCGGGGGCGGCGCGGCCCACCAGCGAGGGCAGCAGCGCCTCGAGCAGATTGAAGGCCATGAAATAAACGAACAACGCCAGCACGAAGTGCCACAGTGTATTGCCGGCCAGCGCCAGCAGGATTTCAGCGACGATCAGCAGGCCCACGGCCACGCGCTTGATGGGCATGGCACCGCGACGCTCGGCGGCGATGATCAGAGGTACCATGGCCAGAAAGCCGCCCACCAGCACCACCAGATACAGCAGGCTGTGCTGTTCCAGCGACAGCCCGAGACGCTGCTTGAGCAGTTGCGGCAGCACCACGAACGACGCGGTCATGGTCATGTGCAGCACCAGGATGCCCACATCCAGGCGGCGCAGCACCGGATCGCCCAGCACGGTGCGGAAGCGCTGCGCGGCGGGCAGCGGTTCACTGCTGCGCACCCTGGGCGAGGGCACCCAGACCGCCACCAGCATCGCCGCCAGACCCAGCACCACGGTGAACCAGAACAGGCCGCTCAGCCCCAGCCAGCGGGCCAGCAGCGGCCCCAGGATCAGGGCGAGGATAAAGGAGGAGCCCACCGCCATGCCGATCAGCGCCATGGCGCGGGTGCGGCGCTGCTCGCTGACCACGTCGCCGATCAGCGCCATGATCACGCTGGCGATGGCCCCGGCGCCCTGCAGCGCCCGGCCCAGAATAACGCCGTGGATGCTGTCGCTGAGCGCCGCCACCGCCCCGCCGATGACGAACAGCAGCAGGCCGATCAGCAACAGAGGGCGGCGGCCGAAGCGGTCCGACAGCATGCCGAAGGGAATCTGCAGCAGGGCCTGCATCAGGCCGTAGGCGCCGATGGCGGTGCCGATCAGCAGCGGGGTGGCCCCGTCCAGTTCGGCGCCGTAGACGGCGAACACCGGCAGGAGCATGAACAGCCCGAACATGCGCAGGGCGAAAATCGCTGCCAGGGAGCCGGTGGTGGTCAATTCAGTGCGCCGCAGCGCGGCCCGGGAAGCGTCCGTCATGGTCCAACATCGGTGATACACAAAGGGACGGCGAGTGTACCAGATTCAATCCCGCGTCGGGTGATGATGGGCAGGTCGCCGCCGGAATCCGGGTCTAAGCCGTTCCGCCCAGTGGCCATCGGGCAGACGTTCCCCGCGACCGCCGTATAATGGTAAATTGAACCCCCGCCAATGCGATGATAAATTGGCCCCTTGAATCAGTTTTTTTTCGTATCCCCCTCGCGGGACACAACCTCCCGGTACACGGGACGCATCATGGACGAATTAATGGACACTCAAGAATCACAAAAGGTGTACGTGGTCGGCGGCCAGCATCTTCAGAACGCGCTGCTCACGGAGTTCCTCGACAAAGCGTCGATTACCGCCAGCGCGGTGAAGTCGGTGGACCAGGTCCACGAAGACGACCTGCGCGCCGTGGAGCAGAATCTGTTCCTGGTGGATTTCCATTCCGTGGATGTGAATGACGTCATCACTCGCCTGCTGGAAACGGACAAGCGTCTCGACAGCGAAATTCTGATCGGCGTGTTCAATGTCGACGACGACGATGACCTGTCGCGCCTGGCGGGCCTGCCGATGGTCAACGGCGGCTTTCAGCATGACTGCCCGCAGGGGCTGCTGACCAAGGGCATCAAGTCGATGTTCGAGGGCGAGCTGTGGTTCCCGCGCAAGGTGTTGCAGCAATACCTGGTGAAAAGCCGCGCCTTCAACAAGACCTTCGGCCGCAACGAGGTGAACCTTACCGACCGCGAGATCGAAGTGCTCAAGGTGATGGCCACCGGCGCCAAGAATTCGGAAATCGCCACGGTGCTCAACCTCAGCCCGCACACCATCAAGACTCACATCTACAACATCTTCAAGAAGATCAATGCCTCCAACCGCCTGCAGGCGGTGAACTGGGCGCAGGAAAACCTCTGATACCCCACCTGCCCGACGCCGGCAATCCGGCGTCAGGGCACCATCGTTCTTTCCCCCATCACGCTCTTTCCCCTATACTGCACTGTTCATTCTGACAGTAGCCAAGGGCACGCCATCTCATGGATACCATTCTGGTTCGGGGCGCTCGCACCCATAACCTGAAAAACGTGGACCTCGACATTCCCCGTGACAAGCTGGTGGTGATCACCGGACTTTCCGGGTCCGGGAAATCGTCGCTGGCGTTCGACACCCTCTACGCCGAAGGCCAGCGCCGTTACGTGGAGTCCCTGTCCACCTATGCCCGGCAATTCCTGTCGATGATGGAGAAGCCCGATGTGGACCACATCGAAGGGCTGAGCCCGGCGATCTCCATCGAGCAGAAATCCACCAGCCATAACCCGCGCTCCACGGTGGGCACCATCACCGAGATCTACGACTACCTGAGGTTGCTGTTCGCCCGGGTCGGCGAGCCGCGCTGCCCGCAGCACGAAGCCCCACTGGCCGCGCAGACCATCAGCCAGATGGTGGACCAGGTGCTGGCCATGGAAGAAGGCAGCAAGCTGATGCTGCTGGCCCCGGTGATCCGCGAGAAGAAAGGCGAGCACCTGCATCTGTTCGACGAGCTGCGCGCCCAGGGCTTTATCCGCGTCCGCGTGGACGGTCGTATCTACGACATGGACGACACCCCGGACCTGGACAAGAACAAGAAGCACACCATCGAAGTGGTGGTAGACCGCTTCAAGGTGCGCTCGGACCTGCAGAACCGGCTGGCGGAGTCCTTCGAGACCGCCCTCAACCTGGCCGACGATATCGCCATCATCGCCTCCATGGACGGCAAGCCCCTGGACGGTGACAGCGAGGAAATCACCTTCTCGGCGAAGTTCGCCTGCCCCCATTGCGGCTACTCGATTCCGGAGCTGGAGCCGCGCCTGTTCTCGTTCAACAACCCGGCGGGCGCCTGCCCCAGTTGCGACGGCCTGGGCGTGAAGCAGTTCTTCGACGAGGACAAGGTGATCACCAGCGAGGAGCTGTCCCTGGCGGAAGGCGCGATCCGCGGCTGGGACCGCCGCAATGTCTACTATTTCCAGATGCTCACCGCCCTGGCGCAGAGCCTGGATTTCGACATGGACGTGGCGTTCAAGGATCTGGACAAGACGGTGCGCCGCAAGATTCTCTACGGCACCGGCAAGGAGAGCGTGGAGTTCCGCTATCTGAACGACCGGGGCGACATCATCAAGCGCAACCACCCGTTCGAGGGCATCGTGCCCAATATGGAGCGGCGCTACCGGGAAACCGAGTCCGAGGCGGTGCGCGAGGATCTGGCCAGCTACCTGTCCACGTCCACCTGCCCCAGCTGCGACGGCTCCCGCCTGCGCGAGGCGGCCCGTAACGTCTTTATCGACAACACCACCCTGCCCGAGCTGGTGCGTCTGGCGGTGGGCAAGTCGTTCGACTATTTCGACAACCTGAAGCTGCCCGGCAACCGCGGCGAAATCGCCGAGAAGATTCTCAAGGAGATCCGCGACCGGCTGCAGTTTCTGGTCAATGTGGGTCTGGACTATCTGAACCTGGAGCGCAGCGCCGAGACCCTGTCCGGTGGCGAGGCCCAGCGCATCCGCCTGGCCAGCCAGATCGGCGCCGGCCTGGTGGGCGTCATGTACGTGCTCGACGAGCCTTCCATCGGTCTGCACCAGCGCGACAATGAGCGCCTGCTGTCCACCCTGACCCGCCTGCGGGACCTGGGCAATACGGTGCTGGTGGTGGAGCACGACGAGGACGCCATCCGCACCGCCGACCATGTCATCGACATCGGCCCGGGCGCCGGCGTGCACGGCGGCCGGGTGGTGGCCCAGGGCACCGCCGAGGAAGTGGCCGCCAACAAGGACTCCCTCACCGGCGACTACCTGTCCGGGCGCCGGCGCATTGAAGTGCCCGCCAAGCGCAGGGCCACCGGGGACGACTGGCTAACCCTGACCGGCGCCACCGGCAACAACCTCAAAGGCACCGAGCTGAAGCTGCCGCTGGGCCTGTTCACCTGTGTCACCGGGGTGTCCGGTTCGGGCAAATCAACGCTGATCAACCACACGCTCTACCCGCTGGCGGCCACCACCCTGAACAAGGCCACCACCCTGAAAGCGTCGCCCCATGAGCGCCTGGAAGGTCTGGAGCATCTGGACAAGGTGGTGGACATCGACCAGAGCCCGATCGGCCGCACGCCGCGCTCCAACCCGGCCACCTACACCGGCATTTTCACGCCGGTGCGCGAGCTGTTCGCCGGCACCCAGGAAGCCCGGGCGCGGGGCTACAAGCCCGGCCGCTTCAGCTTCAACGTCAAGGGCGGCCGCTGCGAAGCCTGCCAGGGCGACGGCGTGATCAAGGTGGAGATGCACTTCCTGCCGGACATCTATGTGCCCTGCGAGGTGTGCGACGGCCGCCGCTACAACCGGGAGACCCTGGAAGTCACCTACAAGGGCAAGAACATCTACGAAGTGCTGGAAATGACCATCGAGGAAGCCCGCGAGTTCTTCGATGCGGTGCCGGCCCTGCAGCGTCGCCTGCAGACCCTGCTGGATGTGGGCCTGAGCTATGTGAAGCTGGGCCAGGCCGCCACCACCCTGTCCGGCGGCGAGGCACAGCGGGTGAAACTGGCCCGCGAGCTGTCCCGGCGCGACACCGGCCGCACGCTCTATATTCTCGACGAACCCACCACCGGCCTGCACTTCCAGGATATCCAGATGCTGCTGGATGTGCTCAACCGGCTGCGCGACCACGGCAACACCATCGTGGTGATCGAGCACAACCTGGATGTGATCAAAACCGCGGACTGGATCGTTGATCTGGGGCCCGAGGGCGGCGACGGCGGCGGCCGGGTGATCGCCCAGGGCACGCCCGAAAAAGTGGCCAAGGCCAAGGGCAGCCACACCGGGCGCTTCCTGAAATCGATGCTGAAAGCGTCTTCCTGAAGCGGCGCCTCAGATCGGCCCGCCGTGGCCGGGCCGGCAGCGGGCGGCCAGCCAGCGTGCCAGCTGGCGGCGCTGTTCCGGCGTGACCCGGGTGCCGGGCAGCACGGCGGTGGGCCGGGGCCGGCGGTCGAACCAGAAACGGCCGCTGATGTTCGCCACCGCCGGGCTGCTGACCAGCCACACCATGGTGTCCGCGCCCTGGCGCGGCGAGCGGAGCCAGGGCCCGACCCGTTTATGGAACACCGGCAGAGAGGCGGCGACGCCGGGGGTGTCCGCCCAGCCGGGGTGCATGCTGTTGAAGCGAACGCCCGGGTGCTGCTCCGCCCAGTGCTCGGTTTGCGCCACCAGCGCCCGCTTGGCGCGGGCGTAGGCCTTGGCGCCGTCGAAGCGCTCGTTCTCGAATTCCATGTCGTCCAGGTGCAGGGCCTGCAGGTACAGACCGCCGCTGGCCACGTTCACCACGCGCCCCTGGCCCCGCTCCAGGGCGGGCAAAAGCTTCTCGGTGAGCAGGTAAGGCGCCAGCAGGTTGACCGCCAGGGTGCGCTCGGTGCCTTCGGTGGTCAGGTCGCGCTCATTGAACAGCGCGCCGGCGTTGTTGATCAGGCCGTGCACTTCCGGAGTCAGGGCGTGAATACGGGTGGCCGCCAGGCGCACTTCCTCGAGCCGTGACAGATCGGCCTCCACGGTGTGCAGGGCGTCCACGCCGCAGCCGCTGAAGGCGCGTACCGCGTTCTGCGCCTGCCGCAGACGCTCACGGTCGCGCCCGACCAGAATCAGGGTGGCGCCGAGGCGGCTGAGCTCCTTGGCGGCGGCCAGCCCCAGCCCGCCGGTGGCACCGGTGACCACGACGATGCGGCCGTCGATGAAATCACTGAGCCCGCGGTCCGGCATGGACTGGTAGCCAAGCCGTGAGAATTCCAGGGCGGCGGGCAGCAGCGCGCGATAGCGCAGCCACTGCCAGACGCCGGGTTCTTCAACGCGGGAGGGCTCCAGGGCGCGGCGCAGGTCCTCCATGGCGCGGTGCCCCATGGCGGTGAGCCAGGGCTTGATGATGGCCTGCAGGCGTTCGGCGAGCCCGCCCACATCCAGATCGAGGGTGTAGAGAATTTCCGTGAAGGTCTCGTCGGCCCCGGGCCGGAACTCGATGTGCTCGCGGGCGCTGGCGGCCGGGCCCTGGCCGCGCAGGCTCAGGCTGCGCCCCGGGTCGGTGTCGACAAGTTCATAGCCGAAGGCGCGCTGGCGGCCGGCGAAGCGATAATCCACTTCAAAACGGCTCTGCCGGCCGACCGGGCCCGGCGTACTTTTGCGGGCGTTCTCGACAGCCGGGTTCCACTGCTCCGACGCTGCCATATCCAGCATGTACCGGTAACAATCCGCCGTGGGCCGGCGCACCTGAACGCGCTCCTGCAAGCGAATCATAGCTTTCACACCCTCGGTGAATAAAACACTTCGATTATGCCGGCGCCGCGCGCTTCGAACCGTGAAGGCCGGCGCCGCTATGGCACGGAACCTGCTTGGTTCTCAGAGCCATTGTGACGGAGTCGAGATCATGAGCGAAGGAATCAACACGCACTGGTTGATGCACTATCGCGTGGTCGCGCTGGTCAACCAGTGTCGCCGCCTGATCCGCGACGAGTTCGGTACGCGCCTGTCGCTTACCGACCCACAACTTCGCCAGGAACTGGACCGCTTCGCGGCACGCAGCCAATCCAGGGAGCTGGCCCGGCTGATGGACGACATCGCCCGGGAAGCCGGCGCCGCCGAGGCGCCCCCTGAGCCGGAAAAGACGGCGCCCAAACGTATGTACCGGGGCCAGCCTCTTCCAGAGCCCGCCTCCGAAACGGAGCCGGGCCGTGCCGCGTCGCCTAAAGCGGTGATCTATCGGGGCCGCCAGGTGCGGGGCTGAGTTACTTCACGCCCACGTAAATGGTCACCTGGTCGCCGCCTTCGAAGACTTCGTAGTCGGTGAGGAAGGCACGCTCCGGGGCGTCGTCGCTCTCGAAGTAATGCCATACCTGCCCCCAGGTCTCCATGACCGTGTCGGGCATCCTGCCCCGCCCCTGGAACACCAGATAGTCTCCGGCTTCCAGGGTCACGGTGGCGTACTCCTCCGGCACTTTCTCCTCGTCGGTGACTTCGACACCGGCTAGTACGCTGTAATCGCCGGCGACGCCGTCATCGAACTCGGTGTAGACACCGTAAACCGGGGAGCCGGCGGCTTTGTCCGGTATTGAGTGCGCCAGACGCTCGTCATCGAATTTTTCCCAAAGACGGCTGAGCCGGGAATCCTCGGCGTGCATTTCGAGGTCGTTATTGGTGCGTATCTGAATGCCCGCCACGGTCTTGCCGTGCTGGCGCTGACGCTCCGGGGTGCTTCTTTCGGGGGTCGCCACTAGCTGTTTCCTCCTTGGCCGGGTCGGTTCACAACGATTCCAGGATCGACGCCATGTCGTCCGCGTGCTCTTCTTCCTGAGCCAGTATCTCTTCCATGATGCGGCGGGTGGTCGGGTCCTTGTCACCCAGGTAGGTGGCGATCTCCCGGTAGCTGTCGATGGCGATGCGCTCGGCGATCAGATCTTCCTTGACCATCTCCTTGAGGGTCTCGCCTTCCACGTACTCGGCGTGGGAGCGGCTTTGCAGGCCTTCAGGGGAAAAATTGGGGGCGCCGCCGAGCTGCACGATGCGTTCCGCCAGCCAGTCCGCGTGCTGCTGTTCCTGCTGGGCGTGCTCAAGGAACTCATCGGCCGCGATGCTGGCGTTGAGCCCGTCGGCCATGTAGTAGTGGCGCTTGTAGCGCAGTGTGCAGACGATCTCGGTGGCCAGCGCTTCGTTAAGCAGCTTGAGAACGGTCTCGCGGTCGGCGTTGTAGCCGGCGGTGACGGCGCCCTGCTCGATATGCTGGCGGGCCCGTTCACGCAGTGTCTTCACATCGGTCAGAAAAGGCTGACTGTTACTCATGGATTCTCCCTGCGTTGCTTTTCTTAACACTACACAGGGATGCGGCCGTTGGCAGCCCGGAACAAGGCGGGAAATCGCAAAATCCGGTAAAGCGGGCGCACCAGTCCGGGGCACGCCGGGCCCTGGCCGGCGCCGGCGGGCCTTTTCTCAGACACAAAAAAACCGGGCCTGGGCCCGGTTCTTTGTGTCGTCCCGCAGGGGCGACTTATTCCGCGTCGGCGATCTCGCCTTCCGGACGATCCACCAGCTCCACGTAGGCCATGGGGGCGTTGTCGCCGGCCCGGAAGCCCATCTTGAGGATACGCAGGTAGCCACCCGGGCGCGCCTTGTAGCGCGGACCCAGTTCGTTGAACAGTTTACCGACCATTTCCTTGGACCGGGTACGGTCAAACGCCAGACGGCGGTTGGCCACCGAGTCTTCCTTGGCCAGGGTGATCAGGGGCTCGGCCACCCGACGCAGCTCCTTGGCTTTCGGCAAGGTGGTTTTGATCGCTTCATGTTCGAACAGCGACACCGCCATGTTGCGGAACATGGCCTGACGGTGTGAGCTGTTCCGGTTCAGTTTTCTGCCGCTCTTGCGATGACGCATGGTTCTGTTCCTATTTCAGGGACGCCAAGGCGCCCATGACAACTCTGTTAGTGCGGTTGATTAACGCAACTTGGTGTTAAGCCGGTCATCATCCCGGAGACTGACCGGCGGCCAGTTTTCCAGGCGCATGCCCAGCGACAGGCCCTTGGAGGCCAGCACATCCTTAATCTCGGTGAGGGACTTCTTGCCCAGGTTCGGGGTCTTGAGAAGCTCGACCTCGGTACGCTGAACCAAATCACCGATGTAGTAGATATTCTCCGCCTTCAGGCAGTTGGCGGAACGAACGGTCAGCTCCAGGTCGTCCACCGGGCGCAGCAGGATCGGATCGATCTCTTCGCGCTCTTGCTTCGGCTCGGGCTTGGCGTCCTGCTCCAGATCCACGAATACCGCGATCTGCTGCTGCAGAATGGTGGCGGCACGGCGGATCGCCTCTTCCGGATCGATGGTGCCATCGGTTTCCAGATCGATCACCAGCTTGTCCAGGTCGGTACGCTGCTCGACCCGGGCGGCCTCCACCACGTACGCCACGCGGCGCACCGGGCTGTAGCTGGCATCCAGCTGCAGGCGGCCGATGCCGCGGGTTTCGTCGTCATCACTCTGACGAGTGTCGGCGGCTTCGTAGCCACGGCCTTTCTGCACTTTCAGGCGCACACGCAGTTCGGTGTCGCCGGTGATGGTGCAGATCAGGTGGTCCGGGTTAACGATCTCAACGCTGTGATCGCGCTGGATATCGTCGGCGGTAACATCGCCCGGGCCTTTCTTGACCAGTTCCAGGGTCGCTTCTTCGCGATCTTCCATCTTCAGGGCCACGCCCTTCAGGTTGAGGAGGATGTTGATCACATCTTCCTGCACACCCTCGATGGAGGAGTACTCGTGCTGTACACCGTCGATCTCCACTTCGGTGATCGCGCAGCCAGGCATGCTGGACAGCAGGATGCGGCGCAGCGCCGTGCCCAGAGTATGGCCGAAACCACGCTCCAGCGGCTCCAGTACGACCTTGGCGTGGGTCTCGCTGATCGCGTTGACCGCGATCGAGCGGGGCGTGAGAAATTCGTTCACGGCGGTCATAGAGATCCCTCAGGCAGTCCTTACTTGGAGTACAGCTCGACGATCAGGTTTTCGTTGATCTCGGCCGGCAAATCGATACGCTCCGGCAGGGCTTTGAACGTGCCCTCGAACTTCTTCTCGTCCACTTCCACCCAGGTCGGGAAGCCGCGCTGCTGGGCCAGTTCCATGGCGTTCTTGACGCGCAGCTGGTTCTTGGCCTTTTCACGCACGGTAACGATGTCACCGGGGCTCACCTGGTAGGAGGCGATGTTCACGCTACGACCGTTAACCAGGATCGCGCGGTGTGATACCAGCTGGCGTGCCTCGGAACGGGTCGCGCCGAAGCCCAGACGGTATACCACGTTGTCCAGACGGCCTTCCAGGAGCTGCAGAAGCACCTCGCCGGTGGCGCCGCGGGACCGGGCGGCTTTCTTGTAGTAGCCGCGGAACTGCTTTTCCAGAACGCCGTACATGCGACGGACTTTCTGTTTCTCGCGCAACTGCACGCCGTAGTCGGACAGGCGGCTGGGGCGACGGCCACCGCCGGCCTGGCCGGGGGGCTGTTCCGCCTTGCACTTGGATTCCAGCGGACGAATGCCGCTTTTGAGGAACAGATCAGTGCCTTCACGACGGGAAAGCTTGCACTTGGGACCGATGTATCTTGCCATCTTGCTCTAACTCCCGTTACACGCGGCGCTTCTTGGGCGGACGACAACCATTATGCGGAATGGGCGTCACGTCCTGAATGTGGGTAATCTTGTAGCCACAGCCGTTGAGCGCGCGAATAGAGGACTCACGGCCCGGACCGGGACCCTTGACTCGGACTTCCAGGTTCTTCAACCCGTAATCCTTGGCGGCATTACCCGCGTTTTCGGCAGCCACCTGGGCCGCGAAAGGCGTGCTTTTGCGGGAACCACGGAAGCCGGCACCACCGGAGGTCGCCCAGGACAAAGCGTTGCCCTGACGGTCGGTGATGGTGATGATGGTGTTGTTGAAAGAAGCGTGTACATGCGCGATACCGTCCGCAACGGTCCGCGTTACCTTCTTCCGACGTGCGCCACTGTCTCTTTTCGCTTTAGCCATGCTTACTTATCCAGATATCAGGACTTACTTGCGGATCGGTTTCCGCGGGCCCTTGCGGGTCCGGGCATTGGTTTTGGTACGCTGGCCGCGCAGCGGCAGCCCACGGCGATGACGGATGCCGCGGTAGCAGCCCAGATCCATCAAACGCTTGATATTCATGTTGATTTCCCGGCGCAGATCGCCCTCCGTGGAAACCTTGGCGACCTCGGCGCGGATCGCGTCCAGCTGGTCGCCGGAAAGGTCACGCACCTTGACGGTCGGCTCAATGCCGGTCTGCTCGCAAATAGCGCGAGCGCGGGTGCGGCCGATCCCGAAAATATAGGTGAGTGAAATCACCGAATGCTTGTTGTCCGGGATGTTAACGCCTGCAATACGGGCCATCCGAATATCTCCGATTCACAACGCGGTAGTGCCAGCCTCTGGCGCCGAAAGGCGGAAGAGTCTAGCGTTACACCGACTGAATTTCAACCAAACACTAGGAAAAGAAGTTCTGCCCAACCGGGCCGTTAGCCCTGGCGCTGCTTATGCCGGGGCTCGGCACTGCAAATCACCATAACCCGGCCCTTCCGGCGGATTACCTTGCAGTTGCGGCAGATCTTCTTAACAGAAGCCTGAACTTTCATCGCACTCGCCTCACTTTACCTTCAAGCCCGTGGGCCGGTTATCGCACCAGACCGGTGCCGCCATACCCTTTCAGGTTGGCCTTCTTCATCAACTTCTCGTACTGGGTGGACATCAGGTGCGAATTAACCTGCGACCAGAAGTCCATAACCACTACCACCACGATCAACAGTGAGGTGCCGCCCAGATAGAAAGGCACGTTCCACACCCCCTGCAGACCCAGAGGCAGCAGGCATACCAGCGTCATGTACACCGAACCGATCAGGGTCAGCCGACCCATCACCGTGTCGATATAACGAGCGGATTGCTCGCCGGGGCGGATACCCGGGATGTAAGCCCCGGATTTCTTGAGATTGTCCGCCACGTCTTTCGGGTTGAATACCAGGGCCGTGTAGAAGTAGCAGAAGAACACGATCGCCAGGGTAAACAACAAAATGTACAACGGTGTGCCGGGCAGCAGCGCGTCGCTGACGACACGCAGGGCCTGGCCCCACCAGGAATCCGGGTCGCTGGTGCTGAACCACTGGCTCAGCGACGCCGGAAACAGCAGGATGGAACTGGCGAAAATCGCCGGAATCACGCCCGCCATGTTCACTTTCAACGGCAGATGGCTCTGCTGGGCCGCGTAGACGCGGCGGCCCTGCTGCCGCCGGGCGTAGTTAACGGTGATTCTCCGCTGACCACGCTCGACGAACACCACACCGAAGATCACCGCCACCGCCACCAGGAACACCAGCAGCATGGCCAGCAGACTCAGATCGCCCTGACGGGCGGATTCGAAGGTCTGCGCCACCGCGCCGGGCAGACCGGCCACGATGGAAGCGAAGATCAGCATGGAAATACCATTGCCGATACCGCGCTCGGTGATCTGCTCACCCAGCCACATCAGGAACACCGTGCCGGTTACCAGCGTGGTCACGGCCACGAAGTAGAAGCTGGCCACCTGCATGGTGGACGCCGCCTCCGGCAACAGGGTGATGCCCTGGCTTTTAAGGCCCGCGCACACACCAAACGACTGAATCGCGCCCAGTGCCACCGTCAGATAACGGGTGTACTGGGTGATCTTGCGGCGACCCTGCTCGCCTTCCTTGCGCAGCTGCTCAAGGGAGGGAACCACCGCGCTCATCAGCTGGATAACAATGCTCGCGGTAATGTACGGCATGATACCCAGGGCGAAGATGCTCATGCGCTCCAGCGAACCGCCGGAGAACATATTGAACATGCCAAGAATGGTGTCCCGGTTGTTGTTGAACATCTGTTCCAACGCTTCCGGGTTCATTCCGGGAACCGGGATGTGCGCACCGATCCGGAACACCAGCAGGGCTCCCAGCAGGAAACCGATGCGGCGCCACAGCTCACGAGTGGCGCCGCCGGTGGCCGCGGTGTTGTTGTTCAGTGTTTGTGCACGGTTCTTGGCCATAGCCCCGCCTTATTACTCCTCGATTTTACCGCCGGCCTTCTCCACCGCTTCGCGAGCACCCTTGGTCAGGGCGACGCCGCGGATGGTTACCGCGCGGTCGATTTGGCCGCGCAGCACGATCTTGGCGCGTTTCTTATCGGAGCGAACAACACCGGCGTCCTTCAGGGCCGCCAGGTCGATCACGTCACCTTCCACCTTGGCCAGCTCCGCCAGACGCACTTCGGCGGTGGCCATGGCCAGCTTGGAGGTGAAGCCGAACTTGGGAACCCGACGCTGCAGCGGCATCTGGCCGCCTTCGAAACCAGGCTTCACGGTGCCGCCGGAACGGGACTTCTGACCTTTGTGGCCGCGGCCACCGGTCTTGCCCAGGCCGGAACCGATACCACGGCCAACCCGCTTCTCGTCCGGACGGGATCCGTCAGCTGGATGCAAATCATTGAGACGCATCGCTTATTCTCCCTCTACCCGTACCAAGTACGCGACTTTGTTGATCATGCCACGTACGGAAGGTGTGTCTTCAACTTCCACGGTGTGACCGATGCGGCGCAGCCCGAGACCGCGCACACAGGCCTTGTGGCCTTCCAGCCGACCGCTGCTGCTTTTAACCTGGGTTACTTTGATCTTGTCAGCCATCGTTAAGCTTCCGTCTGTGTGCGCTTAGCCGAGAATCTCTTCAACGGACTTGCCGCGCTTAGCCGCCACCGATTCCGGTGAGGACATCTGCTTCAGCCCGTTGAACGTTGCACGCACCACGTTCACTGGATTGGTGGATCCGTAGCACTTCGCCAGAACGTTCTGCACGCCGGCCACTTCCAGCACCGCGCGCATCGCGCCACCGGCAATCACACCAGTACCGTCGTCGGCAGGCTGCATGTACACCTTGGAGGCGCCATGGCGTGCCTTGATCGGGTGCTGAATGGTGGTGCCTTTCAGGTCCACCTGAATCATGTTGCGGCGGGCGGCTTCCAGCGCCTTCTGGATGGCGGCCGGCACTTCGCGTGCCTTACCGCGGCCGAAGCCTACCTTACCTTTGCCGTCGCCCACTACAGTCAACGCAGTGAAACCGAAGATGCGGCCGCCTTTTACTACTTTGGCAACCCGGTTCACCTGAACCAGCTTCTCCTGGAGACCTTCGTTGGGATCAACTTTCGCCATAACCAAGCACCCTTAGAATTCAAGCCCGTTTTCGCGCGCGGCATCCGCCAACGCCTTGATCCGACCGTGATAACGGAATCCGGAACGATCAAAGGCTACACGCTCGATGCCCGCCTCTTTGGCGCGCTTCGCAATCAGTTCGCCTACTTTCGATGCGGCGTCGGCATTGCCGGTGGCCGCTTCGCGCAGGTCCTTCTCGACGGTACTCGCCGTAACCAGAACCCGGTCACCAGCCGCGCTGGTGATCTGCGCGTAGATGTGGCGCGGGGTGCGATGTACGGACAGACGGATCTGGCCGGACTCGCGGATGTTAAGGCGAGTACGTTTGGCCCTGCGCAGACGTGCAAGTTTCTTGTCCATCATGGCTCTAGTCTCAACAATTATTTCTTCTTGGCTTCCTTACGGCGCACCTGCTCATCAGCATAGCGCACCCCCTTGCCTTTGTAGGGCTCGGGCGGACGGAAGGCCCGGACATTGGCGGCAACCTGACCAACCAGCTGCTTATCAATGCCCTTGACAACAATTTCGGTCTGGGTCGGGGTTTCGATGGTGATGCCATCGGGCAGCTGATACGCCACCGGATGGGAGAAACCCAGCGTCAGGTTCAGGGTCTTGCCCTGAGCCTGGGCGCGATAACCCACGCCGTTGAGGACCAGCTTGCGCTCGAAGCCCTCTGAGACGCCGGTGACCATGTTGTTCACCACCGCGCGGGTGGTACCGGCCAGCGCCCAGGATTCCTGGGACTCCTCGCGCGGCTTGACGGTGAAGATACCGTCTTCAAACGACACGTCCACCTGCTCGTGCACTTCATGTTCCAGGTTGCCTTTGCTGCCCTTTACGGACACCTTGCGACCGTCGATTTTCAGCTCGACGCCGCTGGGCAACTTAACCGGATTTTTCGCTACTCTAGACATTGCTGCACCTAAACCCGTCTACACCGCTACCGTTAGGACACTTCGCAGATCAGCTCGCCGCCTACATTAGCCTGGCGCGCTGCGCGATCGGAAAGAATGCCCTGGTTGGTGGACACGATCATCACACC
Source organism: Alloalcanivorax sp. (assembly GCF_964221125.1). Taxonomy (NCBI): domain Bacteria; kingdom Pseudomonadati; phylum Pseudomonadota; class Gammaproteobacteria; order Oceanospirillales; family Alcanivoracaceae; genus Alloalcanivorax; species Alloalcanivorax sp. The sequence continues at coordinate 7,418 of NZ_CAXPXK010000048.1, read as the reverse complement.
AAGGCCGCCCTTGACCTTGGGAATCTGGCCGGCGTTTTTGTAGACACGCAGACCGGGGCGGCTGACACGGGAAATCTTTTCGATTACCGGACTGCCCTCGAAATACCGAAGGTCCACGGTCAGCACGGGCTTCTTGTCGCCGGCCACCGAGAAGCCTTCGATGTAACCTTCTTCCTTCAGTACCTTGGCAATGGCCTGCTTAGCCGTGGAAGAAGGAATCTCCACCTTGGCTTTCCGGGCCATCTGCGCGTTACGGATACGAGTAAACATATCCGCCAGGGTATCTTGCATGCTCATGCCGCAATCGCTCCGCTACTCATGCCTATATCTTGGCTTGCTTACCAGCTGGCCTTAACCAGACCGGGGACGTCGCCGCGCATCGCTGCTTCGCGCAGCTTGATACGGCTCAAACCGAACTTCCGGTAGTAGCCGTGCGGACGACCGGTAATCCGGCAGCGATTACGCTGGCGCACCGGAGAGGAATCGCGCGGCAGCTTCTGGAGCTGCAGTTGCGCGTCCCATTTTGCTTCGGGTTCGGCGTTGGGATCGTTAACGATCGCTTTCAGCGCCTGACGCTTGGCGGCGTAACGCTGAACCAACTTGGCGCGCTTCGCCTCCCGATTTTTCATAGAGACCTTTGCCATGACAAATCCTCAGCCCTTCAGCGGGAAGTTGAAGGCGCGCAACAGCGCGCGTGCCTCGTCGTCGGTTTTCGCCGTGGTGGTGATGGTGATGTCCATACCACGCAGCTTATCAACCTTGTCGAAATCCACTTCGGGGAACACGATCTGCTCGCGCAGCCCCATGGAATAATTGCCCCGGCCGTCGAATGACTTGGGATTCAAACCACGGAAGTCGCGCATCCGGGGAATCGCCACCGCCACCAGGCGGTCCAGGAATTCGTACATACGGCGATTGCGCAGGGTCACCTTGCAGCCGATCGGCCAGCCTTCACGGATCTTGAAACCCGCAACGGACTTACGCGCCTTGGTGATCAGCGGCTTCTGGCCGGCAATCGCGGTCATGTCGGACAAGGCGCCTTCGATGGCCTTACGGTCCGCGGCCGCTTCACCGACACCCATGTTCAGGGTGATCTTGGTGATTTTCGGCACTTCCATGACATTGTCGTAACCCAGCTCTTCTTTGAGCTTTGCCACGATCTGTTCGTTGTAAACCTTTTTCAGATCACTCATGGTCCACCTGTCCTCACGCGTCCAGCGTTTCGCCGCTAGACTTGAAGAAACGCACCTTATCGCCATCCTCGAAACGGAAGCCAACACGGTCCGCTTTCTCGGCCTTGGGGTTCCAGATGGCCACATTGGAAGCGTCGATACCCGCTTCCTGTTCGACGATGCCGCCCTGAATACCACGGTTCGGATTGGCGCGTACGTGTTTCTTAACCACGTTCACCCCGGCCACGATCAGACGGCCGTTCGGCAGCACGCGCTGAACCTTGCCGCGCTTACCTTTATCCTTGCCCGCGATTACGATGACTTCATCATCACGCTTGATCTTGAGCATTACGTTCACCCGCCTTTAAAGAACTTCCGGTGCCAGGGAGATGATTTTCATGAACTGCTCGGTACGCAGCTCACGGGTCACCGGTCCAAAGATCCGGGTACCTACCGGCGCCTTGTTGTTGCCCAACAGCACCGCGGCGTTTTCATCAAAACGAATCACGGAGCCGTCCGGGCGGCGCACACCGCGGCGGGTGCGGACCACCACAGCGGTCATCACATCACCCTTCTTAACGCGGCCGCGCGGAATCGCTTCCTTTACTGTGACCTTGATGACGTCACCAATGCCTGCATAGCGGCGGTGGGAGCCACCCAGCACCTTGATGCACTGCACTCGACGGGCGCCGCTGTTATCGGCGACTTCGAGCATCGTTTCGGTCTGAATCATCGCTTACTCTCTCCAACTCCTGCCCTGCAGGCAGCCACAGCAACCTTGGTCAGACCTTGTTGGTCTGCTCCACCACGTTCACCAGCATCCAGGTTTTACGCTTGGACAACGGGCGGCACTCTTCAATCGTGACCAGGTCGCCTTCGTTGCACTGATTCTCTTCATCATGCGCCATCAACTTGGTTGACCGCTTGATGATCTTGCCGTAAATCGGGTGCTGCACCCGGCGCTCCACCAACACGGTGATCGTTTTCTCACCCTTGTTGGAAATGACCTTGCCAGTAGCGGTCCGGCGCAGTATCTCTTTCGCTTCTGCCATGCCTAGTTACCCTGCTTCTCTCTCAGAATGGTTTTCACCCGTGCAATATCACGGCGAACCTTCCCAAGCTGATGGGTTTGTGAAAGCTGCCCGGATGCCAGTTTCATGCGCTGCTTAAACTGCTCTTCAAGCAACTCGAGCTGCTGGTTGTTCAGCTCTTCGACACTCTTTTCTCTCAGTTCGCTCGCTTTCATGGCTTACATCACCGTCCGAGTCACTACGCGGGTGCTGATCGGCAGCTTGGCCGCGGCGAGGCGGAACGCTTCGCGCGCTACGTCCTCTGAAACACCTTCCATTTCGTAGAGCATGCGGCCCGGCTGAATCTGAGCCACCCAGTACTCCACGTTACCCTTACCTTTACCCATCCGGACTTCGAGCGGCTTCTGGGTGATCGGCTTATCCGGGAACACACGGATCCAGATTTTGCCGCCCCGCTTGATGTGCCGGGTCATGGCACGACGGGCTGCTTCGATCTGGCGGGCGGTAATGCGGCCACGACCGGTAGCCTGCAGGCCCACGGTGCCGAAAGACACCTTGCTGCCCCGCTGTGCCAGGCCGCGGTTACGGCCCTTATGAACTTTCCGGAATTTGGTACGCTTCGGCTGCAACATCGTTCGTTACCCTTTAACCGCGGCCGCGCTTCTTGGCGCCCTTGGACTGCTGTTGCTTCTGTTCTTCCTGAATCTGCTCCATGCCACCAAGCACTTCGCCACGGAAGATCCAGACCTTTACGCCAATGGTGCCGTAAGTGGTTTCGGCGCGAACGCTGGCATAATCGATGTCCGCACGCAGCGTGTGCAGCGGCACCCGGCCTTCGCGATACCACTCGGTACGGGCGATCTCGGCGCCACCCAGGCGTCCGGACAACTGAATCCGAATACCTTCGGCGCCGGACTTCATGGCGTTCTGCACCGCGCGCTTCATAGCGCGGCGGAACATTACCCGACGCTCCAACTGACCGGCGACGTTGTCGGCCACAAGGCGGGCGTCGAGATCCGGCTTGCGCACCTCTTCGATATTGATGTGCACCGGAACGCCCATCTTGGCGGCCACGTCGCGACGCAGGCGCTCGACGTCCTCGCCTTTCTTACCGATCACAATACCCGGACGCGCCGTGGAGATCGTGATGCGCACGTTTTCTGACGGGCGCTCGATCTTGATACGGCTCACCGAGGCATTCTTCAGGCGCTTGAACAGATATTCACGCACCTGCAGGTCGGAAACCAGGCAGTCGGAATAGGTTTTCTGCCCGGCATACCAGAGCGAGTTATGCTCTTTGACAATGCCCAGGCGAATACCGATCGGATGAACTTTCTGACCCATCTGGTTACTCCTGACCTTCTGAGACTTTTACAGTGATGTGACAAGTGCGCTTGAGGATGCGATCGGCGCGGCCTTTGGCGCGCGGTCGAATACGCTTCATCGTCATGCCCTCGTCCACAAACACTGTGGAAACTTTCAGCTCATCCACGTCAGCGCCGTCGTTGTTTTCCGCGTTAGCAATCGCGGACTCCAGCACTTTCTTTACAATCCGGGCCGCCTTCTTGGGGCTAAAGGCCAGAACATTCAGCGCCTTCTCCACCTCCAGACCTCTGATCTGGTCGGCCACAAGGCGGGCTTTTTGAGCCGAAATTCTTGCGCCCCGCAGACGGGCTGCAACTTCAGTAACTTCAGTCGCCATGGCTGTCACCTTATCGCTTAGCCTTCTTGTCCACGATGTGCCCGCGGTATGTGCGGGTCAGGGCGAATTCGCCCAACTTGTGGCCCACCATGTGCTCGGTGATCAATACCGGAACATGCTGACGGCCGTTATGTACCGCGATGGTCAAGCCCACCATCTCCGGGATGATCATGGAGCGACGGGACCAGGTTTTGATCGGCTTACGGGAGCCGGCTTCCACCGCTTCTTCCACCTTCTTCAAAAGGTGGTGATCCAGAAACGGACCTTTCTTCAGTGAACGTGGCACAGCCTGAACCTCTCTCTATCCCTTACTTACGACGGTCACGCACAATCATCTTGGAGGTGCGCTTGTTTGTACGCGTTTTGTGGCCCTTGGTAGGTACACCCCAGGGGGTAACCGGGTGACGACCGCCGGAAGTGCGACCTTCACCACCACCATGAGGGTGATCCACCGGGTTCATCGCCACACCACGTACGGTCGGGCGAACACCCCGCCAGCGCTTGGCGCCGGCCTTACCCAGCGAGCGCAGACTGTGCTCGCTGTTGGCAACTTCACCGATGGTGGCCTTGCACTCGGCGCTCACCTTGCGCATCTCGCCGGAGCGGAGACGCAGGGTGACATAGCCACCATCCTTTGCCAGCACCTGAATCGCGGTGCCAGCGGAGCGGGCCAGCTGGCCACCCTTACCGGGCTTCATTTCCACGTTATGAACCGTGGAACCCAGCGGAATGTTGCGCAGCGGCAGAGCGTTACCCGCCTTGATCGGCGCGTCTTCACCGGACTGGATACGATCACCGGCTTTCAGGCCACGCGGCGCCAGAATATAGCGACGCTCACCATCCAGGTATTTGATCAGGGCGATATGAGCGGACCGGTTGGGGTCGTACTCAAGGCGCTCGATCACACCGGCGATACCGTCCTTGTCCCGACGAAAGTCGACGCGACGATACTTTTGCTTGTGACCACCGCCTTTATGGCGGGTGGTGATGCGGCCGTTGTTATTACGACCGCCACTTTTACTCTTCGCTTCCAGCAGCGGCTCATAAGGTGCACCTTTGTGCAGATCCTCATTAACCACCTTGACCACAAAGCGGCGGCCCGGGGAAGTCGGCTTAGCTTTAACAATCGCCATGATTACTTACTCCCTTACCTTACTCTGCGCCCAGGAAGTCGATGTCCTGGCCTTCCGCCAGAGACACATAAGCCTTCTTCCAGCCCGCGCGCTTACCGGCGACACGCCCGAAGAACTTCTGCTTGCCTTTGACGCTGAGAGTCCGCACGGACTCCACTTTCACGTCGAACAGCGCTTCCACGGCCTTCTTGATTTCAAGCTTGTTGGCGTCTTTCGCCACCTTGAAAACGAAGGCGTTGCCCTGATCGGCCACCAGCGTGGCTTTCTCCGAAACGTGCGGCGCGAGAAGTACGTTAAAAATGCGCTCTTTGTTCATGCCAGCGCCTCCTCAAGCTGCTTCAGAGCCGGAACCGTCACCAGCACCTTCTCGAAGGCGATGAGACTGACCGGATCCACGCCACTGGCGTCGCGAATATCCACTTTGGGCAGGTTGCGTGCCGCCAGGTAGAGGTTTTCATCCACCTCGCTGGTCACGATCAGCACACTGCTCAATTCCAGATCCTTTAGCTTGGATGCCACCTGCTTGGTTTTCGGTGAGTCGATGTTGAACTCGTCGACCACCACCAAACGTTCCTGACGTACCAGCTCGGAAAAAATGCAACGCAACGCGCCGCGGTACATCTTGCGATTCACCTTCTGGGAAAAATCGCGGGGTTCTGCGGCAAACGTCTTGCCGCCGCCACGCCACAGCGGGCTGCGGATAGTGCCGGCACGGGCCCGGCCAGTACCTTTCTGACGCCAGGGCTTACGGCCACCACCGCTTACCGCCGCGCGATTCTTCTGAGCCTTGGAACCCTGACGGGCACCGGCCAGAAACGCGGTCACAACCTGATGAACCAGAGGCTCGTTGAAGTCTTTGCCGAAGGCGACTTCAGAAACGGTTACGGTACCTCCAGAGGCAGTATTGAGATTCATCCTCTATTCCTCTTTCAGGCCTTCGCCTTCACTGCCGGGCGCACGATAACATCACCACCGGCCGCACCGGGGATGGCACCCTTTACCAGCAACAGATTCTTTTCCGCATCCACACGCACGATTTCAAGGTTCTGAACCGTTACGCGCTCGGCGCCCAGATGACCCGCCATCTTCTTACCCTTGAAAACCTTGCCCGGGGTCTGGTTCTGACCAATAGAACCCGGCGCGCGGTGTGACAAGGAGTTACCATGGGTAGCGTCCTGAGTACGGAAATTCCAACGCTTCACGCCGCCCGCGAAGCCTTTACCCTTGGAAGTGCCGGTTACGTCCACGGACTGACCCGCTTCGAACACCTCAAGAGTCACCTCGGAGCCGGCCTGCAGCTCGCCGACTTCGCCGCGGAACTCGCCCGCGCTGCGGCCGGCTTCGACACCGGCCTTCGCGAAGTGACCGGCCTGCGGCTTGGTCACCCGGCTGGCCCGGCGCTCACCCACCGTCACTTGCACGGCTTCGTAGCCATCTGTTTCTTCGGTCTTGACCTGACTCACCCGATTCGGGGTCACTTCAATGACGGTCACCGGAACACTGATACCTTCCTCAGTGAACACCCGGGTCATCCCGCACTTCCGACCGATTACACCAATCGCCATTGTCTACCTCTTCACAACCTGTCGCGGTTGAACCGCCCGTAGTTGTCGGTCTGAGCAATCTCAGGCCAGTTATCCCAGGCTAATCTGCACGTCCACACCAGCCGCCAGGTCAAGCTTCATGAGCGCATCCACGGTTTTATCCGTGGGCTCAACGATGTCGACCAGCCGCTTGTGGGTGCGGATCTCGTACTGATCACGCGCATCCTTATTCACATGCGGAGAGATCAGCACAGTAAACCGTTCTTTACGCGTCGGCAGAGGGATTGGACCCTGTACCTGCGCACCCGTCCGTTTTGCCGTATCCACGATCTCCTGGGCGGACTGATCAATGAGACGATGATCAAAGGCCTTGAGACGGATGCGGATTCTTTGGTTAGCCATAGCTAACAAACTCCAGACTGTTTCGTACCATTCTTTAGATGGCAAAAAGCCCGCCCAACCTGTCCGTCCGGAAGGTGGTGGGTGTCAAAACAAGCCCGGGAACGATGCCCCGGTTGATCGCGCTCTTTAGCCGGTGTTTTGTTTACCGGTTAAGAGGGCGCAAATTATAGGGATAAAAAAAGGCCAGGGCAAGGGCCCCGGCCTTTTTATTTCCCTTTACTCGATAATCTTGGACACCACGCCGGCGCCAACGGTGCGGCCGCCTTCGCGGACCGCGAAGCGCAGGCCTTCTTCCATGGCGATCGGCGCGATCAGCTCGACGCTCATCTGCACGTTATCGCCCGGCATCACCATCTCGGTGCCTTCCGGCAGCTGGCAAGCGCCGGTCACGTCGGTGGTCCGGAAGTAGAACTGCGGACGGTAGCCGTTGAAGA
>NZ_CAXPXK010000047.1:0-17241 GCF_964221125.1 Alloalcanivorax sp. | reverse complement strand
GCTGCGTCAGGGTGATATCCCGCAGCCGCGCCGCCGTCTGCGCGTCGCCGAAAAACCGCCCGTAGAAATCCCCCCTCCGGTAGAACAGCAACTGATCCGGATGGTCGGCCTTCAGGCCGAGGTATTGGCGCATCATGGGCGTGTGCCCGGAAAGGTCGTCCATTGCCATAAGCGCGGTATCGCCTGTTTTCTGAAGAGTGGTGGCGCCCCGGCGGGTAACGGGACGTAAGCGGGGCAGAATAGCAAACCCTTGGGGCGGGCTCTATTGGTGGGGCGCTGCGTTGCCGGCATTGGACGTATTGAACATTGAGAGGGCAGGAAGGTCACTGATTTTTCGTTTATTGCGATTTTCGTTAATTTCGATTAGTTTGTGGATATCGCCAGGATATCCGTCATCGAGAGGTACTTATGAACACCGCGTCGGACCACAGCAAGCTCCCCGACCCTCAGGCTACGGATCTGGCTCGTGAGAGCTCCGCCGCTCTGGCGAAGTTGCTCAAAGATCATCCGGAGCAGGATCGCGCCAGGGTTCGTATGGATGACACGGATTTGGTGCTGCCTCGGCATGCCCTGGAGCTGTTGCGCAATATTCTCACCGAAATGGCCCAGGGCAACTCGGTAACCATCATGCCCGTCCACGCGGAGGTGACCACCCAGGAAGCCGCCAACCTGCTGAATGTATCCCGGCCTCATCTGGTCAAGTTGCTGGAGGAAGGCGCCATCCCCTTCAGCCGGGTCGGAACACATCGTCGCATCCGCTTTCAGGACGTGATGGAGTACCGGGCAGCCCGAACCGCCGAAAGCGAAGCCGCCCTGCAGGCTCTGGCGGACCAGGCCCAAGAGCACGATATGGGGTACTGATGCGCTAGAGGCGATTGATTTATGATATAATAACGGGGCGACAGACGGGTGAGTTATGGCTGATAAGACATTGACGCTAAAAGCCAAAAAGAGCTACCACGCAAGGGTCCGAAGCTCCAACTACCGGGCGAGTATGCGGCTGGAGGGCTTTCAGGTTAGTAAGGCCGCCCCCGTGGCGCCATCAACTTCTCGACAGGCCGTAATCAATAAATATCGTGCGAAGGTGAAGGCCTGAGTACTGATAAGTACGGGGTTGCCCAGGATCCACACTGTTATCCGGGAACCTCGACGCTGATCAACCGCCTTGGACTAATGGCGGACGATGAGCTAGCGGAGGCTGAACGCGAACTGACCGCGATAGCCGCCGACGAAATCGATTTTAATCCGCCTCCATATTCTCTTGATTATCTCCAAAGCCTGCACCGCTACCTGTTCCAGGACATCTATGACTGGGCTGGCGAAATCCGCACCGTGGACATCTCCAAAGACGACACCCGCTTTTGTACTGTTACCCGTATTGAAGCGGAAGCCGAGAAAATTTTTGCGAGGCTCGCCCAGGATCGTTGGCTTGAGCACTACGAACGGGCTGACCTGATCGCCGCCGTGGCTGAGTATTACGGTGATATCAATATGTTGCACCCTTTCCGGGAAGGAAACGGTCGCGCCCAGCGGTTGATGTTTGAACATTTGATCATCAATGCCGGCTACGAGATCAGTTGGTGGGAGGTCGAACCAGAGGATTGGCGGCTGGGGAATATTGATGCCGTGGCCTGTGATTACCGGCGCCTGGAAGCTATTTTCGATCGGTGTATTGGTCGGCGTATTCAATGACGCTGCGCGTCCGGCGGCGATGAGCCGCCGGGCGCAGATCTGACGCCAGCGGCGGCAGCACCCACTGATGCCTCAAAAACGCGTTTCAAAGCTCAGCTTGAACTGCCGCGCATCACCGAAGTAGTTCTGGCGGCCGCCGCCTTGCACGCGGCTGTAGTAGCGCTTGTCGGTGAGGTTGCTGCCGGTGAGCACGAAGCGGGTGTCGGCGTTGAGGTTGTAGGCGGCCATGGCCGAGAAGGTGGTGTAGCCGTTCTGTTCCCAGCGCACGCCGCCGGATTCGGCGAAGGTGCCGCTGCTGTATTGGGCGCCCAGGCCGGCTTCCCAGCTGGGATTGAAGGTGTATTTGCCCCACAGTTTGAGGCTGTGCTTCGGGGAGTCCGGGGCGAAGGGTTTGCCTTCCGCGTCCGGGTCGTCGGATTCGAGCTGTTCGGTGTCGGTGTACGCGTAGCCGGTGAGCACCTGGATGCGCTCGGAGACCTGGCCGGCGATTTCCGCTTCGACGCCCTGGGCGCGCACCTTGCCGCCGGCCACGGAGAAGGCCGGGTTGCCCGGGTCCTGGATGGCGCGGTTGTCGTCGGTGATGCGGAACAGGGCCAGGTTGTAGTTGGTCAGGCCGCGGTTGAAAACGCCTTTGGCGCCGATTTCGAACTGGGTGCCTTCGCGGGGGGCGAGGATGTCGCCGTTGGCCTTTTCCGCGGTTTGCGGGACGAAGGACTGCGCCGCGCTGGCGTAGAGGCTGAGGTCGTTGTTCAGCTCGTGGACGACGCCGGCGTAGGGGGTGAACTCATCGTTGACCCGTTCGGTGTCCTGGCCGTTGTCGGTTTCCCAGTTGGTCAGGCGCCCGCCGAGGATCAGTTTGGTGGCGTAGGTGATCGACGAGGTGGTCTTGAAGTAAACGCCGGTTTCTTCCTGCTCGGTGGTGCTCGGGTCGCTGAAGGGCGCCAGGTTGGGCCAGGGGTTGCTGGCGGTTTCCGGGGCGAACACGTTGATCGGCGGGTAATTCAGGTCGATCTGGTAGCCGCTGCTCACGTCTTCGGAGGTCCGGCGGTGGACGCCCAGCAGCACGTCGTGGTTGAGGCCCAGCAGCGACACGGGCATATCCAGGCGCACGTCGTAGGCCTGCTCCTCGAGTTCCTGGTCGGTGGCCAGCGCCCAGCGGGTGCTTTCTCCGGTGACCGGGTCGATCGGCGATACCGTGTAATTCAACAGATAATCAAAGTCCCGCTCGGTGCGGTTCGCCGAGGCCAGCAGCATGACGCCGTTGTCGAACAGGTGCTCCACTTCCACGAAGGCGCGGCTCAGCCGGCTGCTTTTGTTGTTGAAGGGGGCGCCGGTGTAAAGGTCCCGGTCGATGTCGGCGAAGGTGCCGTCCGCGTAGGTGGGCACACCCACGTCGGGGACCGACTCCACGTCCTCGGTGGAAAAACCGATGGAGGTGGTGGTGGCGTCGGTGAGGTCGTATTCCAGAGTGGTGTAGAGCACCTTTTTTTCCAGAGTGACTTCTTCGATGTACTCATCGGAATCTTCATAGGCCACCACCGTGCGGGCGCGCAGCCGGTCGTCGTCGGTGAGGGCGCCGGTGGCGTCCACCTGCACCCGGTAGCCCGGCCAGGAGTGGGCGAAGCCGGTGAGGCTCACCGCCCGCTCCGCCAGGGCCCGTTTGCGCACCAGGTTGATGTAGCCGCCCGGTTCCGCCGAGCCCTGCAGCAGCCCGGCCGGGCCCTTGAGCACTTCCACGCGCTCGAAGCCGGCCAGGTCCGGCGCGCCGTGGCCGTGGGTGCCGCTGGAGGTGCCCCCGGTCTGGTTGCCGTCAATGCTGATGGCGTCGGTTTCGAACCCGCGGATCAGGTAGTTGGCGGTGCCGGTGCCGTAGCTCTTCACCGAGACCCCGGTGGTGTTTTCCAGGGCGTCTTGCAGCGTGGTCATGTTGCGGTCTTTGATTTGCTGGCTGGTGACCACGTTGACGGTCTGCGGGATGTCGCGCACCGATTCCACGGTTCTGCCGATGCCCACCTGGGCGGTGGTGTAGGAGCCGGTGTTTTCCGTGCTCAGACCCAGCCGCCCGGTTTTCACCTGGACCGGGTCGAGCCGGTTGTCATTGGTGGCTTCGATTACGTAGTTGCCCGGACTCTTCTCGCGGGCGATCTGGCCGGAGCCGTCGAGCAGACGGCTGAACCCCTGTTCCACGGTAAAGCGTCCCTTGAGGCCCCCGGAGCGCCGCTGGCCCAGCCGGGCGGCATCGAAAGAGAGCGCCACCCCGGCCTGGTCGGCGAACCGGTTGAGCACCTGGCTCAGCGGTCCGGCTGAAATGTCGTAGTGTTGCTCGGCCTGGACGGTGCCGCCGGTGTTCTGTTGCGCGTGGGCGGCGCTGGGCAGGGCGGTGGCGCCCATGGCCAGGGCCACGGCAAGCCCCAGGGCCGTGCGCGCGCTGGTGATAGTGTGCGGTCTGGACATTGTCGTTCCTCGAAAATGAGCGTCTGTTACCCGAGGGCCGAATCAGGGAGCAAAAAGGGGCAAAGGGAGGGCGAAAAATTATGTTTTATACAGGCAGCAGGGTGACCCAGTAATCGGTCAGGCGGCGTTGGCGTAAGGGGAACGCCTCGGTGATCACGCTCAGCGCCCGGTCGGTGTCCGCCAGCGGGAAAGTGCCGGACACCCGCAATCCGGCAACCGCGTCGCTGCAGGCGAGGAGGCCCCGGCGGTAGCGGCCAAGCTCGGCGAGCAGTTCCCGCAACGGCATATCCACCACCATCAGCTTGCCGCCGGCCCAACTGGCGGCGCCGGCGGGCGCCGGGCGCGTGGGGGGCAGGTCGCCCGCGGTGAAACGGATTTCCTCGCCCTGCTGGACGAGCCGTCCGTCCGGATGATTGGCACTGGTGACGCGCACGGTGTCGGCGAGAACGGTGACGCGGGTCTGGCCGGCGTCACGGCGCACCGTGAACCGGGTGCCCAGGGCCTGGATACGGCCCTCGGGCGTGTCCACCAGAAGCGGGCGCGACGGCCGGCGCGGGTCCGGCGCGGATTGCACCAGAATTTCGCCGTCGTGGAGGCGGATCAACCGGTGGCGCGGGTTGTAGTCGGTGTCCACGCGGGTGTCGGTGTTGAGCATAAGCTGGCTGCCGTCGGCCAGTACCAGCTTGCGCTGTTCGCCGATGCCGGTGACGTATTGGGCGCGCCACCGCTCCCAGGGCGCCAGCTGCCAGGTCAGCGCGCCCACGGGCGCGGCCACGGCGACCATGCCGAGCCGCGTCAGCACCTGACGCCGGGTCAGCGTGGCGCGCTGCAGCGCCGGCGCCGCCAGCCGGCCCGGCACCCGCTGCAGGCTGTCCTGCACGCGCTCCACTTCGCGCCAGGCCAGTCGGTGCTCCGGTGCATCGGCAAGCCATTGCTGCCAGCCACGCTGATCCGCCGGCGTGACGTCGGGAGCATTCAGCACCGCGTACCAGCGGGCCGCGTCGCGAATGGCGTCCTTGAGCGTTTCCCCGATGCCTTGCCGTGTGGTCATTGCAGGCCGTGCTCCAGCCGGTACAGGCAGCAATGCTCCATGGCCTTGGCCATATCACCTTTGATGGTGCGCAGGGAAACGCCCAGTTGATCGGCGATCTGCTGGTAGGTCAGCCCCTCAAGTTGGGAAAGAATGAAGGCCTTGCGCACCCGCGCGCCCAGGTTGGCGAGCATGGCGTCCACTTCCATCAAGGTTTCCACCACCAAAGCCCGCTCCTCTTCCGAAGGCGCGGCGGTCTCCGGCAGGCTGGCCAGAGCTTCCAGGTATTGCCGTTCCAGCGTCCGGCGCCGGAACAGGTCGACGGTGAGACCCCGTGCCACGGTCACCAGAAACCGGCGCGGCTCACGGAGCAGCCCCGGGTCCTGGGAGGAGCGGATGACACGGATAAAGGTGTCCTGGGTGAGATCCTCGGCGTCCATGGCATCGCCCAGCCGCCGCCCCAGCCAGTTTTTCAGCCACCCATGATGGTCGCTGTACAGCGTTGCCACCGACAGCGACTGCTGTGGAACCCCGGACATAACCCGACCCCGATACGGACAAAGATAATGAGGACGAATCTTAAATGGGAATAGGTATCATTTCAATGCGATAGAGTGCGATAGAGGGGAGCGCTCAGAGCACCTGGCCCGCCAGCCACTGCATCCCCAGCGCCAGGCCGAAGACGATCAACCCGGCCGCCAGGCTGGTCACCAGCGCGTGGCGCCGCCACATCCGCTCCACACGGGGGCCGAACCTCAGCACCAGCCAGGCCAGGCCGTAGTAGCGAATGCCGCGCGCGATCAGCGCGGCCAGCACGAACAGGGCGATGGGGTAGCCGGACAGGCCGGCGGTGATCATCGCCACTTGGAACGGGATCGGCAGAATGCCCAGGGTGAGGATGGCGATGAAACCGTACCGGTCGAAGAAGCCCTGGTAGGCCTGGTAGGCGTTCTGCATGCCCATGGTGTCGATGAACCAGGTGCCGACGGACTGATAAAGCACCATGCCGACGCCGTAGCCGAGCAGCGAGGCGGCCAGGCAGCCGGCGGTGGTGACCGTGGCGATGCGCCAGATGCGCTGGCGGTTCAGGGCCATCAGCGGGATCAGCACCAGCTCAATGGGCACCGGCACGATGAGGGTCTCCAGAAAGGAGAACAGCGCGAGCAGCCAGAGCATGTGCTTGGAGCCGTTGAGGCGTTCCAGCCATCGCCGGGCGCGGGTAGGTGCTGAGGTCATGGTGTCCGGGTGTGTTAAGGAATGAAAAACCGGCCAAGATTAGCACGCTGTGGCCGCCGACCACGGGTTATCCCGTATTTCCAGAGGTCGGACTGGCGCCCTAGCGTGGCGGTTCCCTCATCAAGGAAGGAGAGAACCATGAAGGTAGCAACGATCACAGCGACTTCCCTGGCGCTGGCTTCGCTGGCGGCGGGCGTCGCCGCCAATCAGACCGGTCGCGACGTGGATGACGCGGAGACCATGCAGAACACCCAGAGCATGGATCATATGGAGGACCAGGCGTCCAACGTGCAGACCGGCGAAGAGCGCCGGAACGCTCGGGACGTGCTCAACGAGTCCGAGAAAGTGCTGCAAAACATGAAGCGCGAGGACGGTATGGACGCCGCGCTGGAGCAGGCCAAGGGTGTGTTTCTGGTGCCCGATTTCGGGCGTGGCGCCTTTGTGTTCGGTGGCCGCGGCGGCCAGGGCGTGGTGCTGGCCAAGGACGGCGGTGACTGGAACGGTCCGGCGTTCTTTAACTTCGGCGCGGTCAGTGCCGGTGCCCAGGGCGGTGTCGCCGCCGGCGAGGTGGCGATGCTGCTGATGACCGATAAGGCGGTGGCGTCCTTCAAGCAGGACCACAACTTCGCGCTCAACGCGGACGCCGGCCTGACGCTTGTCGACTGGTCCAAGGTGGCCCAGGGCAGCTACGGCAAGGGCGACGTGCTGTTCTGGAGCAGCACCGAAGGCCTGTTCGCCGGCGGTGCCATCAGCGTCAGCGATGTCTTCAGTGACGATGAAGCCAACCAGGAATACTACACCCGCGCCACCAGCGCGGAGGCGATCCTGGAAGGTGAAGTGGAAGACGATAGCGAAGACGCCGACGCGTTGAAGACCCGGTTGCCCTGAACGACAGCGGCGACACTCAAAGGCGCATAATCAGAGGCGCATAAAAAGCCCCGCCGGATGGCGGGGCTTTTTTGTGGACGCCGGCTGCCGGGCTCAGGGCGTCATCACCACCTTGATGCAGCCGTCCTGCTTGGCGTTGAAATCCGCGTAGGCATTGGCGGCGTCGTTCAGTCCGTAGCGGTGGGTGATGATGAAGGACGGGTCGATGTTGCCCAGCTCGATGGTCTGTAACAGGGCGGGCATATAGGCCTGCATATGGGTCTGGCCGCTTTTCAGTGACAGCCCCTTGTTCATCAGGCCGTTGAAGGCGACGCCGTCCATGCTGTCGGTGTAGACGCCGGGAATCGACAATTGCCCGCCCTTGCGGCAGCTCTGAATCATCTGATTGAGGGCGGTGGGGCGGTTGGGTTCGCCGGAGTCGCTGTCCCGGCGCTGGTATTCCGGGTCGCCGGCGCCGTGGGCCTCGGCGCCCACCGCGTCGATGCAGCTGTCCGGCCCGTAGCCCCGGGTCATCTCCATCAGGCGCTGGTAGGGGTCGTCTTTCTCGAAGTTGATCACCTCCGCCTGGGATTGCGTTTCCGCCAGGGCGAGCCGCTCGGGAACGCGGTCGATGGCGATCACCCGGCCGGCGCCGAGCATCCAGGCGCTGCGGATGGCGAACTGACCCACCGGGCCGCAGCCCCACACCGCCACCGTGTCACCGGCGCTGATGTCGCAATTGGCGGCGGCCATGTAGCCGGTGGGGTAGATGTCCGACAGGAACAGCAGTTGCTCGTCCTTCATGTCGGATGCCACTTTCAGCGGTCCCACATCGGCGTGGGGCACGCGCACGTATTCCGCCTGGCCGCCGGGGATGTCGCCCAGAAGATGAGAGTAGCCGAACAGGGCGGCCGGGGAGTGCCCCATGGCCTGGGCGGCGTCGTCGGCGTTGGGGTTGCTGGTCTCGCACAGCGAATACAGGCGTTTGTCGCAGAAGAAACAGTGGCCGCAGGCGATCGTGAACGGCACCACCACGCGGTCGCCTTTTTTCAGGTTGCGCACCTCCTTGCCGACCTCGACCACTTCGCCCATGAATTCGTGGCCGAGCACGTCGCCGGGCTCCATGGCGGGCATCAGGCCGTTATAGAGATGCAGGTCGGACCCGCAAATGGCGGTGGCGGTGACTTTGAGAATGGCGTCGCCGGGGTCCTGGATCCGTGGGTCGGGGACAGTGTCCACGCGCACGTCGTGGGTACCGTGCCAGGTAAGAGCTTTCATAGCGCCTCCTTTGCCGGCCGCCGGCACGGCGCCGGCGGTTCCTTGGGTGAAGGGCCAAGCTAGTCCGTGCGCTGGCGGTTGCCTATAGGGCGTTCCCCGTGGCCGGGCAGGGGAAAACCCGTAACCGGCGGCGTGGCCGCTTCCGTGGCGAACAGGTACAGCTTCACCACTTCCGCCACCGAGCCGGCGCCCATCTTGTGCATCATATGGGCGCGGTGCAGTTCCACGGTTTTCGGCGAAATCGACAGGGCCTCGGCGATGCCCTTGTTGGACAGCCCCGAGACCACCGCCTCGAGGGTTTCCCGCTCACGCGGGGTGAGCCGGGCCAGGCGTTGGCGCAGCGCCAAGCGGGCGCTCTGACGGGCTTTGCGGCGCCGGTCCCGGGCCACCGCCTGTTGCACGGTGTCGATCAGGGTGTCGTCGTCGGTGGGGTTGGCGAGGAAGTCCTCGGCGCCGGCGCGCATTGCCCCGACCGCCGCGCTGACCCGGGGGCTGTCGCCCAGGAACACCACCGACAGGGTGGAGCCGGTGTCGCTCAGACGCTGCTGGGTGCGCACCCCGGCCATCCCCGGGGTGCGCAGGGTCACCAGTACGCAGCCGGGCCGGTCATCCGTGAGACGCAGCAGTAGATCGTCGCTGTCCCGGTAGCCCCGGCAGGGCAGGTAGGCGCGGCGCATCAACCGGTCCAGGCGGTCGCGGGCGCCCGGGTCCTCGTCCACCAGGTGCACGACGCTGTCCAGGGCGGCGCCTGGCGTGGTGCCTTTCGGCGTGGCGTCCGCCGCCGTTGAATCTTCCTTTGCGGTTGTCACGGTAGTGCTCCTTCACTAGCGTCGGTGCCCCGGGGATAGCACAGCCGCCGCCGGCTTGGAAGGTGGTCGCGTAGCGGGCGCTGGGAAGCCCGCGCCAAGTCGTCCATCATGGAGGCGCTAATAACAGGCTTTGGCGAGGTAAGGCGCATGCAAGGACTGGCGGATCGAGCCCGGGAGTTAGGCAAGATTTTACAACAGCGGCGGTTTTCCGTGGTCACGGCGGAGTCCTGCACCGGCGGCGGCATCGCCCGCCTGCTCACCGACGAGCCGGGGGCCTCGAGCTGGTTCGAGCGCGGCTTCGTGACCTATTCCAACCTGTCCAAGGAAGAAATGCTGGGCGTGCCGCGTTCCCTTCTGGAGACCCACGGCGCGGTCAGCGAAGAGGTGGTGCTGGCCATGGCCCGGGGCGCGCTGGCGCACTCCAACGGCGACGTCAGCATCTCGGTGAGCGGCGTGGCCGGTCCGGACGGCGGCACCGCCGAGAAGCCGGTGGGCACGGTGTGGATCGGCTGGGGTCTGGGCGAGGACATCGCCGAGGCGCAGCACTTCCTGTTCCCCGGCGACCGCGACGAGGTGCGTAACCGCAGCATGCTGGCGGCCCTGGAGGGGTTGATCGAGCGCCTGTGAGGCGCGTGGATTTGTTCCTCCGCGGGGACGTGTATCATGGCCGCCATCGTCACGCCCGCGGCGGGGGTTGCACCCCGCACAAACACTGCCCATAATGCTGTCCAGAAAGACAGTGCTGGCCATCGGGTCAGTTTCTGTGCCAATGGATGGAATCGGAGAGGGGTTCACAAATGAGCGACAAGAGTAAGGCACTGTCGGCGGCGCTGTCCCAGATCGAGCGCCAGTTCGGTAAAGGTTCGGTGATGCGCATGGGCGACCGGAAGCGCGAGCCCATGCCCGCCATTTCCACCGGCTCCCTGGGCCTGGATATCGCCCTGGGCATCGGCGGCCTGCCGAAGGGCCGGATCGTCGAAATCTATGGCCCGGAGTCCTCCGGTAAGACCACGCTGACCCTGAGCGTGATCGCCCAGGCGCAGAAGCAGGGCGCCACCTGTGCGTTCGTTGACGCGGAGCACGCCCTGGACCCGGATTACGCTGAAAAACTCGGCGTTAACGTGGACGACCTGCTGGTGTCCCAGCCGGACACCGGCGAGCAGGCGCTGGAAATCACCGACATGCTGGTGCGTTCCGGCGCCGTCAACGTGGTGATCGTGGACTCCGTGGCGGCCCTGGTGCCGAAGGCGGAAATCGAAGGCGAGATGGGCGACGCCCACGTCGGCCTGCAGGCCCGCCTGATGAGCCAGGCACTGCGCAAGATCACCGGTAACGTGAAAAACGCCAACTGCCTGGTGATGTTCGTCAACCAGATCCGCATGAAGATCGGTGTGATGTTCGGCAACCCGGAAACCACCACCGGCGGCAACGCCCTCAAGTTCTACTCCTCCGTGCGCCTGGACATCCGTCGTATCGGCGCGGTGAAGCAGGGCGACGAAGTCACCGGTAACGAAACCCGGGTGAAGGTGGTCAAGAACAAGGTGGCGCCGCCGTTCAAGCAGGCGGAATTCCAGATTCTCTACGGCCAGGGCAGCAATCAGCTGGGCGAAGTGCTGGACCTGGGCGTTCAGCAGGGTCTGGTGGACAAGTCCGGCGCCTGGTACGCCTACCAGGGCGACAAGATCGGCCAGGGCAAGCAGAACGCCTGCGACTATCTGGCCGAGCACCCGGACGTGGCCCAGGCCATCGAGAAGGAAATCCGTGCCCGCCTGCTGAATGTGGTCACCCCCGCCAGCGAGGAAGCGGCGGTGGCCGAGGGCGACGAGGCGCAAGACGGCAAGGATGACTGAACGGCGCCGGCGACAGCGGGGCCCCGAAGACGGCCCCGCCGACCCTTCAGAGTTACGCCAGTATGCGGTGAAGATGCTGGCGCGCCGGGACCACGGCCGTGCCGAGTTGCGCGTCAAGATGGCGCGCAAGTTCGGCGACAGCGAGGCGCTGGACGCGGCGCTGGACTGGTGCCAGGAACACGAATTTCTGAATGACCGGCGCTTCGCCGGTTTTTTTGTGCGTTCGCGGATCGAGCGCGGCCAGGGCCCGTTGCGCATCCGCTCCGAGCTTCAGCAGCGCGGCCTTCCGGAGGCCCTGGTCAAGGAGGCCCTGGAACAGGCCGAGTGTGACTGGTTTGCCCTGGCCCGCGAGACCCACGCCCGGCGCTTCCGCCGGCCGCCGGCGGACCGCAAGGAAAAAGCCCGCCAGTTGCGCTTTCTGCAGTCCCGGGGCTTCGACGCGGAGCAGAGCTTCAACGCGCTGGATCTGGCCGGGGAAGAAGACCTCGACTGATCCGGTGCGCCTCGTCACTTTATTCCCCCGCCGGACAGGTCATAATGCTTTCCCTTTCTGACAGGTAACGGGGAATCGACGTGGAATACCTGAGCGACCCCTGGCTGGTGGCGGCCTTGCTGGGTTCCGGCGTGATCGCCGGTTTTATCAATACCCTCGCCGGCGGCGGCGGGCTGCTGATTCTGCCGCTGCTAATGCTGACCGGCATGGGGCCGGCCCTGGCCAACGGCACCATGCGCGTGGGCGTCTTGATCCAGTGTCTTGAGGGCGCCCGCCAATTCCATCGCCATGGCTCCATGCCGGTGGCGGCGTTGCCGGGCATCATGGTGCCGACCCTGGCCGGCGCCTTGCTCGGCACTCTGGCCGCGTCCTTCCTGCCGACCACCATTCTGGAACCGGTATTGCTGACCACCCTGGTGGTGATGGCGGTGGTGATGGTGCTGAAACCGTCCACGCTGGTGGCCGGGCCCGACGAGGCGCCCCGCGCTCTGGCCAGCACTCCGGCGGCCTGGGCCGGGCTGTTCGTGACCGGGGCCTACGGCGGCTTCGCCCAGGCCGGGGTGGGCTTCTTGCTGATCGCGGTGCTGGCGGGCCAGCTGCGTTACGACCTGGTGCGCACCAACGGCCTGAAGCTGGCGATCACCGGCGGCTTCACCATTCTCGCCCTGGGTATTTTCGTGTGGCGGGATCAGGTCGCCTGGCTGCCGGGCCTGCTGGTCGCCGCCGGCACCCTGCTGGGCGTGCGGCTGGGCGTGGGCTTCGCCCACAAGGTGTCCCAGCGTGTGCTGAAGTGGATTCTGCTGGTGATGGTGGTGACGGTCTGCGCGGCGGCGGCGTTCAAGTAAGTGGCGCGCCGGGCCGGCGCGCCTTCCCCATCGCAACCGCCCTTTGACAACGCTATACTTTGCTCCCCATTTCCCTGTCTAAAGTAGTTGCTTGCGTATGAAGAGCGCTGAGATTCGCCAGGCCTTTCTCGATTACTTCGCCCGCCAGGGCCACGCCGTGGTGGCGTCGTCCTCGCTGGTGCCGGAGAACGATCCCACCCTGCTGTTCACCAATGCGGGGATGAACCAGTTCAAGGATGTGTTCCTCGGCCGCGACAAGCGCGATTACACCCGCGCCACCAGCTCGCAGCGCTGCGTGCGTGCCGGCGGCAAGCACAACGACCTGGAAAACGTGGGCTACACCGCCCGCCACCACACCTTCTTCGAAATGCTGGGTAACTTCAGCTTCGGCGATTACTTCAAGCGCGACGCCATCCGCTTCGCCTGGGAGTTCCTCACCGGTGAGCTGGGGCTGCCGCCGGAGAAGCTGTGGGTGACGGTGCATGTGTCCGACGACGAAGCGGCGGACATCTGGCTCAAGGAAATGGGCGTCAGCGCCGAGCGCTTCTCGCGTCTGGATGAAGACAACTTCTGGCAGATGGGCGACACCGGCCCCTGCGGCCCCAGCTCCGAGATCTTCTACGACCACGGCGCCGACGTGCCCGGCGGCCCGCCGGGCTCCGAGGACGGCGACCTGGACCGCTACATTGAGATCTGGAACCTGGTGTTCATGCAGTACGACCGCCAGGACGACGGCGAGTTGAAGCCGCTGCCCAAGCCCAGCGTGGACACCGGCATGGGCCTGGAACGTATCGCCGCGGTGCAGCAGGGCGTGCATTCCAATTATGAGATCGACCTGTTCCAGGCGCTGCTCAAGGCCGCCGCCCGGGCCACCGGCTGCGACGACCTGGAAAACAAATCCCTGCGGGTGATCGCCGACCATATCCGCTCGGCCAGTTTCCTGATCACCGACGGTGTGGTGCCGTCCAACGAGGGGCGCGGCTATGTGCTGCGCCGTATCATCCGCCGCGCCCTGCGTCACGGTCACCAGCTGGGCCAGGACAAGCCGTTCTTCCACACCCTGGTGGCGGCGCTGGTGGCGCAGATGGGCGACGCCTACCCCGAGCTGCGCCGTGAGCAGGCGCGGGTGGAGAAGGCCCTGCTGGCCGAGGAAGAGCAGTTCGGCCGCACCCTGGCCGCCGGCATGAAAGTGCTGGAAGGCGCCATGGCCGACCTGCAGGGCGACGAGCTGCCCGGCCGGGTGGTGTTCGCTCTGTACGACACTCATGGCTTCCCGCCCGACCTGACCGCCGACGTCGCCCGTGAGCGCGGCCTGTCCGTGGACATGGACGGCTTCGACCAGGAAATGCAGGCGCAGCGTGAGCGCGCCCGGGGCGCCGGCGCCTTCGCCAACGATTACAGCGACCGGCTCAACATTGAGGCGGTCACCGACTTCTCCGGTTACGAGAAACATCAGGATCAGGCCGAGGTGGAAGGCCTCTACCGCGACGGCGCCGCCGTGGACAGCCTGGAAGCCGGGGACACCGGCATGGTGCTGCTCAAGCGCACGCCGTTCTACGCCGAGTCCGGCGGCCAGGTGGGCGACCGGGGCGTGCTCGTCGCCGGCGACGCCCGCTTCAACGTGGAAGACACCCGCAAGCGCGGCCAGGCGCACATCCACGTGGGCACCGTGAGCAGCGGCACCCTGAAAGTGGGCGACAAGGTGGACGCCTATGTGGATGTGGAGCGCCGCCGCGCCATCATGCGCCACCACTCCGCCACCCATTTGCTGCACGCCGCCCTGCGCCGCGTGCTGGGCGACCATGTGCAGCAGAAAGGCTCGCTGGTGGCGCCGGACTACCTGCGCTTTGACTTCGCCCACGGCGAAGCCCTGAGTGCCGAGCAGCGCGAAGAGATCGAGACCCTGGTCAACCGTCAGATTCTCGAGAACGCGGCGGTGACCACCGAGTTGATGGATATGGAAGCGGCCAAGGACGCCGGCGCCATGGCCCTGTTCGGAGAGAAATACGACAGCGAAGTGCGGGTGCTGACCATGGGCAGCGACGGCTTCTCCAAGGAGCTGTGCGGCGGTACCCATGTGCAGCGGACCGGCGACATCGGCCTGTTCAAGATCACCCTGGAAACCTCCGCCGCCGCCGGCGTGCGCCGCATCGAAGCGGTCACCGGCGAGTACGCGCTGGCGCGGGTGCGCCAGCAAGAGCAGGCGCTGGGCGAAATCGCCGCGACCCTGAGAAGCGGGCCGGAGCAGGCCGCCGAACGGGTCGGCGCCCAGACCCGCCGGGTGCGGGAACTGGAAAAAGAGATTGAACGACTCAAGCAGAAACTCGCGTCCGGCGCCGGTGGCGACCTGACGGCCGAGGCCCGTGATGTCCAGGGCGTGAAGGTGCTGGCCACCAGCGTCGATGGCGCCGACGCCAAAACGCTGCGCGTCACCATGGACAAGGTGAAGGACAAACTGGGCTCCGGCGTGATCCTCCTGGCCGCCGCCGAAGGCGACAAGGTGTCGCTGGTGGCCGGTGTCACCAAGGACCTCACCGACCGGGTCAAGGCCGGTGATTTGATGAAACACGTTGCCGGGCAGGTCGGTGGCAAAGGCGGCGGCCGGCCGGATATGGCGCAGGGCGGCGGCAGCGACGCGGCGGCTCTGCCGGCGGCGTTGGAGAGTGCGTATCGGTGGGTGGCGGAGCAGCTCTGACCACCCTCACATGAAAATCAGGGGCGCAAATGCTATGCTTGCGCGCCTCTTTTGGCAGAAACCAAGTCACTATGGCTCTAATTGTCCAGAAATACGGCGGCACCTCGGTAGGCACCGTCGAACGCATTCAGGCCGTCGCCGAACGGGTGGCGCGCTTCCGGGAACGTGGTGATCAGGTGGTCGTGGTGGTCTCCGCCATGAGCGGTGAAACCAACCGCCTGATCGAATTGGCCAACGGCGTGCACGACAACCCGCCGGCGCGGGAGATGGACGTGCTGGTCTCCACCGGCGAGCAGGTCACCATCGCGCTGCTGTCCATGGCGCTGCAGAAGCTCAACGTGGGCGCCCGTTCCTACACCGGCGGCCAGGTCGCCATCCGCACCGACAACACCCACTCCAAGGCCCGCATTGAAGAGATCGACGACCGCAAGATGCGCGCCGATCTCGACGCCGGCCGGGTGTGCGTGGTGGCCGGCTTCCAGGGCATCGACCAGGACGGCAACATCACCACCCTGGGCCGGGGCGGCTCGGACACCACCGCGGTGGCCCTGGCGGCGGCGCTGAAAGCCGACGAGTGCCAGATCTACACCGATGTGGACGGGGTTTACACCACCGACCCGCGGGTCGTGGACACCGCCCGCCGTCTGGACAGCATCACCTTCGAGGAAATGCTGGAAATGGCCAGCCTGGGTTCCAAGGTGTTGCAGATTCGTTCGGTGGAATTCGCCGGCAAATACAACGTGCCGCTGCGCGTACTGTCCAGTTTTCAAGAGGGCCCGGGCACCCTCATTACCGTCGACGACGAGGTGGATATGGAAAAGCCGGTTATCTCTGGCATCGCTTTTACCCGTGACGAAGCAAAGATCACCGTACGCGGCGCGCCGGACACTCCGGGCATTGCCTTCAAGATTCTCGGGCCGGTCAGCGACGCCAACATTGAAGTGGACATGATCGTGCAGAACGTGGGCGCCGACGGCGCCACCGACTTCACGTTCACCGTGCACCGCAACGATTTCGCCAAAGCCAAGGAGGCCCTCAAGCAGGCCGCCGAGGAACTGGGCAACCCGGAAATCATCGGTGACGACAAGATCGCCAAAATCTCCCTGGTGGGTGTCGGCATGCGCTCCCACGCCGGTGTCGCCAGCAAGATGTTCCAGACGCTGGCCGCCGAGGGCGTGAACATCACCATGATCTCCACCTCCGAGATTAAAGTCTCCGTGGTGGTGGCCGAGAAATACCTCGAATTGGCGGTGCGTGCGTTGCATCAGGCCTTCGAGCTGGACCAGCCGGCGGCGTGATGCCGGAGCCCGCCCGGTGATTGCATTCACGGGGCGGGCGTGGCTAGTCTCTAGGGAGACTTTCCTAATCTGATGCGGCATAATGCCGGCCTCGCTCACCAGGGAGCCGGGCCGTCCGCATGATGGAACACAAGGATGACGGGTCCTCTCACACCTGGTGTGCGGGAACGCGCTCACTGAACAATCTGATGGACCCAGGAGGGATTTTCCATGCTGATACTTACGCGTCGCGTCGGCGAGACGTTGATGGTCGGCGACGATGTCACCGTCACCGTGCTTGGCGTCAAAGGCAACCAGGTCCGCATCGGTGTTAACGCCCCGAAGGAAGTCGCGGTGCACCGCGAAGAGATCTACCAGCGGATTCAACACGAAAAAAGCAGCGACACCGGCGAGAATGCCTGATTTTTGGGCTGTATTTTTCGCGCAAGCTGGTATCATGCGCGGCTAAATCGTTATCCAACGATCGAAAAATCCGAGTTCCGGAGAGGTGGGTGAGTGGCTGAAACCAGTTCCCTGCTAAGGAACCATACGCATTGCGCGTATCGAGGGTTCGAATCCCTCCCTCTCCGCCATACACAAAACAGCCCGGCCAACGCCGGGCTTTTTTGTGTATGGCGGAGAGGGAGGTGATGATTCGAACCCTCCGTTCGACCGAACGGCGCAAAGCGCCGTGAGGGGCGTTGCCGCCCGGCGG
>NZ_CAXPXK010000046.1:0-7874 GCF_964221125.1 Alloalcanivorax sp. | reverse complement strand
GAGCCGGCGGACGCGTTTTTGATCGCGGTGCCGACGCCGTTCAAGCGCCAGGCGGACCCGGACGCGGTGCCGGAACCGGACCTGAGTTTTATCCGCGCGGCGGCCCGTTCGGTGGCGCCGGTGCTGCGCAAGGGCAACCTGGTGATTCTGGAATCCACCTCGCCGGTGGGCGCCACCGAAGCGATGGCCGCCTGGCTGGCGGAAGCGCGTCCCGACCTGAGCTTTCCCCAGGACGCGGGGGAGGGCGCCGACATCCGCGTGGCGCACTGTCCCGAGCGGGTGCTGCCCGGGCGCATCATGCACGAGCTGATCGAGAACGACCGCATCATCGGCGGCATGACGCCGGCCTGCGCCGAGGCCGCCGCCGAGCTGTACCGCACCTTCGTGCGCGGCGACTGCCTGACCACCACGGCGCGCACCGCTGAAATGGCCAAGCTCACCGAGAACGCCTTCCGTGACGTCAACATCGCCTTCGCCAACGAGCTGTCGATTATCGCCGAGCGGCTGGAGATCAACGTCTGGGAATTGATCGCGCTGGCCAACCGCCATCCGCGCGTCAACATTCTGCAGCCGGGCCCGGGCGTGGGCGGTCACTGCATCGCCGTGGACCCCTGGTTCATCGTCAGCGAGACGCCGGAGCTGGCGCGGCTGATCCGCGCCGCCCGGGAAGTGAACAGCGGCAAGCCGGACTGGGTGGTGGAAAAAATCAAAACGGCGGTGGGGGAGTTTCTGCAGGCGAACCCGGACAAGCGCGCCGGCGACGTGACCATCGCCTGCTTCGGCCTGGCGTTCAAGCCGGACATCGACGACCTGCGGGAAAGCCCGGCGCTGGATATCGCCACCCGGGTGGCGGCGGAACACCCCGGGCCGTTGCTGGCGGTGGAGCCGAACATTCATACACTGCCAGATCTTCTCTCCGGCCACGGGGCTCGACTTTGTAGTGCCGACAATGCTCTGGCGCATGCCGACATCGTGGTGGCCCTGGTGGCGCACCGCTCGTTCCGTGCGCTGACCGCTGCACGTTTACACAATAAAGCAGTGGTGGACACTTGTGGGCTTTGGACGACCTGAGAAGGGGATTCAATGAAAGGGGATATTCTTTACGTCCTGACCACCCCGGCTTTCTTTGTCGAAGGCCGTTGTGGTCGGGTCAGCCATGCTTGCGGTTTCGTAGCCGGCGCGGCCGCCCACGGTAGCCGGATCACGCTGCTTTCCGGACCGGGGGCTTCGGACTATGTGGCGACACCTGAAGGCGTCGCCTTGCGCTCTTGCCGGCGCGGCATGCTGTGGTGGCCGAGGCTGATGTTCGAAACGCTGCGGTTATTACTCTCCCATCGGCTGATGGTGGTGCGCTGGCGTCCGGTGATTCCGTTTTTGTTCTGGCCCGTGCTGTTGATCAACCGCAACGTCTGGGTCGAAGTGAATGCTTTGACGGGTATTGATTCCAACAAGGCCCCGGTGCGGCTGGGGGTGCGTTTGGCGGTGTGGCTCACGACCCGTCTGTTCAATATTATCACCGTCTCCGATGTGTCGATGGATCGTATCAAGGCCCTCGCCCGGCCGTGCCGGCGCACCTATGTGATGCCGAACGGTTTTGACCCGGATCAGCTCATTGATTTCGAACCGCTTTGCGATGCCCGGGTACCGCCCTGGCTGGTTTACTTCGGTAAGGAGCAGCCGTATTACAACTGGGAGCTTTTGTATCAGGCGGCCTCTGAACTGACGGAAAAAGGCGTGATAAGCGGGCTGAGGCTGTTCGGTGTTGATCAGGCGCCGTCGTCTTATCCCTCGGTGTTCGCCCATGGTGCTTTTGACCGGGAGTCGCTGGTGCGGGCGTTGTCCGACATTGAGAACCCCATTCTGGTGGTGCATTCCTCGGCGTCCGATGCCGCCCGCGCCACCAGCCCGGTGAAGCTGTTCGAGTATGCGGCTCTGGCTTTACCGATCGTGTGCTCCGGGTCGATGAGCCGGCAGGCCGGCCGGCTGCACGGGGTTCGGTTTTATCCGGCGGGCGATAAATCCGGGTTGGTCGAGGCGATCCATGAACTGGCCGTGGATTACCCGCTGGCGCGGGAGCGTGCCGCCGGGTCCAGGGACGTCGCCATGGCGCATTACACCTGGCCGGCGGTGGTGGGCGACTGGCACAAAGGCGCTTTATGAAAGCGGGCCGGTTGCGCGGCACCCTGGTGCGGACCTTCCTGGCCCGGGGGCTGGCGGTATCCGGCAGCCTGTTGCTTATCGTGGTGGCGGGGCGTCTGTACGGCCCGGCCGGGGTCGGGGTGCTGGCTCTGGCACAGAGCCTCATTTTGGGCGTCGGTACCCTGGCCCGGTACGGGATGGGCGGCACCCTGATGCGCTACGTCGGACGTGAGCCCGGCGACCCGAACAACCGGATCTATCTGCGCCGGGCGTTGTTGACCGCCTTGCTGGCCAGTGTTCTCGGTGGCGGGCTTCTGTGGGCCTTTCGGGAACCGCTGGAAGATCTCTTCCAGGCGCCGGGGCTGGCTTCGGCACTCGCCGGTGTCGCCCTGGCTACGCCGGCGTTCACTCTGGCGTTTGTTTTATCCGGCTTTTTCAAGGGGCTGCGTCGACCGGCCGTCGGGTCCCTGCTGGAGAACGGCGGTATCGCTCTTGGCGTGGTGCCGTTCTTGTTTTTGCTGCGCGGGCTGCATCCCGAGGATGAGTTGGCCACGCTGGGCTGGGCCTATGCCCTTTCCTCATGGCTTGTGCTGGCCTTGGCGGCCTGGCCATTGTGGCGTTGGCACGGCTCACTGGCCGCTGCTCCGGCGGCGGCCGGGACGCTTGAGACGCCGCGTGTTTTCTTCGCCACCTCGCAGGCGTTCTTTTTCACCAACCTGGCGGTGTTACTTCAGTCGGTGGTCGGCATTCTGCTGGCCGGCTGGCTGCTGGCCAACGCCGAGCTGGGGCTGTTCAAAGCGGCGCAGCAGCTGGCATCCGCGGTGAGTTTTGTATTGGTGGGGATTAATGCGATTTTTCCGCCGTTATTCGCCGAGAGCTATCATCAGGGGCGCCCGGAGCGGCTGGCCCGTCTGGCGCGGCAGGGTGCTTTGCTGGGCATTCTGATGGCGGCGCCTTTGTTGTTGGTGCTGCTACTGTTTCCCGCCGCCGCTCTGGCCCTGCTTGGCGACGGCTTCGAAGGCGCCGTGCCGCTGTTGCGGGTGATCGCCGTGGCTCAGCTGGTCAATGTGGCCTGCGGATCCGTGGGTTTTGTTCTTAATATGACCGGCCATGAAGTGCTGATGCGTAACATCAGTCTGATTTGCGCGCTGATCAGCCTGAGCCTGTTCCTGATACTGATACCCTGGTTGGGCGCATTGGGCGCGGCTCTGGCGCTGGCGGCGGCTCTGGTGGCCCAGAATCTGGCGGCGGTTTACTTTGTATGGCGCAGGCTCGGCATCTGGACCCTGCCGGGCTTTAACACGCGGGAGCATCGTTAGGTATGTCGGAGTCCTCCAACAACGTCAAGATTGTCTATATTGTCGCCCATGGGCATTCCGGGACCACGCTGCTGGATACCCTGATCGGCAATATGCCTGGCGCTGTTTCCACCGGCGAGGTGGAACGTATCGCCCAGTGGGCGGCATCGGATGATCCGGATAAGGTCTGCACCTGCGGCGCGCCGATTACCGAGTGTGAGCTTTGGGGACCCTGTTGTGACCGGCTGCGCAGTGACGCCGGCGAAGAGACGCTGACACGCCGCTCGTTCTGGGCGCGTTTCCCGGTGCACCTGGGTGACCACGGCAAGCGATTCTATGTGGGTTTTCTGCTGCCGTTATTACTGCTGCTGGGTTCTTCGCGCCTGCTGGGTCTGTTCCGGCGTTATGCGCCGGTGAGCGCGGCTCTGCGCGCTACCGATAACAGCTGGCATTTGTTCCGTGCTCTTCAGTCGGTGAGCGGGGCACGGATTATTGTCGACTCTTCCAAGTCGCCGCTGCGTATGAAGGCGCTCTATCTGACTCGCCGGGCTCTGGGCCAGGGGCAGCCTTTGTATATTATTCATATGGTTCGTGACGGTCGGGCTATCGTTTCCTCTTATCAGCGCCGGATACCGCGCAGCGTGGCTCACTACGCCAACGAATGGCGGCGGCGGCTGTTTTACCGGGCGGCCATGCTGTTCACCGTATCCCGGAAGGACAGGCTGACCCTGAAGTATGAGGATCTGGCCTCGTCTCCGCTGGCGACGTTGCAAGCGATCTGCACCTTCATCGGCGAGCCTGAATCGCTTGCCGGCGAGGCGTTCGAGAACGCCGGTGCGGTGAAGCATAATGTCAGCGGCAACCCGGCCCGGCTCGACCGCGACGCCCTCGCCCGGGTGCGTCTGGACGAGCGCTGGCGGCAGGAACTGAGCGCTGAGGATCTGTCGGCTTTCCGTCGGCGGGCCGGTCTTTTAAACCGCTGGCTGGGGTATCGATGACACTGGCGCTGAAGATTCGCACCGCCTGGGCGCTTGGTCCGCTGAATATCGCCCGGGTGCTGAGCTACCGGTTGAGCCTTAAAATCGGCATCAACCGCGCGGTGCGTCGGCCACCGGCGGCGGTGACCGGGCCCTTCTTCCGCGCGCCGGACCGGCTTCGCCTGGAGCTTGCTCCCCGCCGGGGATGGTATCAGTGGCGCGAAGCGTTCGGCTTGCGTGTCGACAGCGGCGCCGATATGGAAGCGCCGCCGGAATGGTCACGCAGCCTTGTTACCGGCGTTGCCGTCCCTAATACGGATCGGCCCTGGTGGCGGATCGCGGATTTCGATCCTCGTGTCGGCGACATCAAGGGTGTTTGGGAGGCGTCCCGCTACGATTGGGTGCTTGCCTGTGCCCAGCAGGCTCTGGCCGCCCGCGACGCTCGTGAACGCGGCCGTGCGCTGGACCGGCTTAATGCCTGGCTGAGTGACGCGGCGGAGCACAACCCCCCATGGCGGGGGCCGAATTGGAAATGCGGTCAGGAAGCGTCGATCCGCGTCATGCATCTGGCGGCGGCGGCGCTGATGCTGGGGCAGGTTTCGCGGCCGGAGCCGGGCTTGCCGGCGTTGTTAGCGGTGCATTTGAAACGGATTGCGCCGACGCTGCATTACGCCATGGCTCAGGACAATAATCACGGCACTTCCGAGGCGGCGGCGCTGTTCATCGGCGGCAGCTGGCTGGCGTCCCTGGGGTTGCCCGGCGGCGAGCGCTGGGCCCGGCGCGGGCGTCACTGGCTGGAAAACCGCGCCGAGCGCCTGATCGGCGCCGATGGCAGCTTCAGTCAGTACTCGGTGAACTATCACCGTGTGATGCTGGATACCCTGTGCCTGGCGGAATGCTGGCGCCGGCAACTGGCCGTGGCGCCGTTCTCTTCCCGCTTTTACGAGCGTGCCCGCGCCGCCACCGGCTGGCTGGGTAATCTGGTCGACCCCGGTAACGGGGACGCGCCCAATCTGGGTGCCAATGACGGCGCCCGCTTGATTCCCCTGACTGACAGCGACTACCGGGATTACCGGCCGACGGTGCAGGTCGCCTCTGTTTTGTTCGCCGGGGCGCGGGCCTATCCGGACTGCCCGTTGGCGGACCAGGCGCTGCTTTGGCTTGATTTGCCGGTACCGGAACCGGTTCGCTCCTGGCAGCATAGCGCGCTTTACGCGGATGGCGGCCTGGCGGTGGCCCGCAGCGGGCCTGCGATGGCGGTGCTGCGCTTTCCCAATTTCCGGTTTCGTCCGGCGCAGAGCGATCTGCTGCATCTGGATCTGTGGCGTGGTGGGGAGAACCTGCTGCGTGACGGCGGCACTTACAGCTATAACCCGGGCCAGGAGGACGACGACTGGCAGGACTATTTTCCGGGCGTGGCCTCTCACAATAGCGTGCAGTTCGACGGCCGCGAGCAAATGCCGAGGCTGGGCCGCTTCCTGTTCGGCGCCTGGCCTTCTGTGCGGGATCTGGATGGGCCGCGTACCGACCGCGGCGACCAGACCCTGGCCGCCGGTTACCGCGACTGGCAGGGTGCCGGTCACTATCGGCGGGTGTGGCTGGGTGCCGGGCTGTTGAAAGTGGAAGACCGGGTTGACGGCTTCAGGCTTGAGGCGCGCCTGCGTTGGCGGCTTTGCCCCGGTGATTGGCAATGGCGGGGCGACGATCTGGTTAACGGCACGCTTCGCATTCGTGTCGGCGCTGATGTTCCGGTGCGTGAGCGACGCCTGGTGCAGGGTTGGGAGTCCCGTTATTACAGCCAAAAAACGCCGCTACCGGTGCTGGAAGTGGTGCTTGAGGAAGCCGGTGTGTTCACCACGGAGTTTGAATTTCCGACATGAAGGTTTTGTATTTCCATCAGCATTTCTCGACCCCAGCAGGCTCCGCGGGCACCCGTTCCTATGAGATGGCGCGTCGGCTGCTGGTGGAAGGGCATCAGGTCACCATGGTGTGCGGCTCCTACCATGGTGGTCAGACCGGCCTGCAGGGCGCGTTCCGCAGGGGCCGCCGCGAAGGCCAGGTGGACGGTATCCAGGTGGTGGAGTTCAACCTGGCCTACTCCAATGCCGACGGCTTCCTGAAACGCGCCGGGCTGTTTCTGCTGTTCGCCTTGCGCAGTGTTCTGGTTGCTTTAACCCGGCGGTACGACGTGGTGTTCGCCACCAGCACGCCGCTGACCGCCGGTATTCCGGGTATCGTGGCGCGCTGGCTGCGCGGCAAGCGCTTTGTTTTCGAGGTGCGTGATCTGTGGCCGGAGCTGCCCAAGGCAATGGGCGTGATCACCAACCCGCTGGTGTTGTGGCTGATGTCCGGGCTGGAGTGGCTCTCCTATCACTCCGCGCATCGGCTCGTGGCGCTGTCGCCGGGCATGGCCAAGGGCATCCGGGCGCGCGGTATCGACCCGGCGCGCATCGCCATGATTCCCAACGGCTGTGACTTCGGCATTTTCGCGGCGCCCGGGCCCGGTTGGCGCCCGGAAGGCGTGGCAGTGACCGATCTGATGGCGATTTTCACCGGCACCCACGGTATGGCCAACGGGTTGGATGCGGTGCTGGACGCGGGCGCCGAGCTCAAACGCCGTGGCCGTACCGATATCAAGCTGGTGCTGGTGGGGCAGGGCATGCGTAAACCGGCGCTGCGCGAGCGCGCCGCCGCCGAGGGCCTGGACGCCGCCGGTGGCGGCCCCCTGGTGTTCCATGATCCGGTTGATAAGGCGCGCCTGGCCGGCCTGATGGCGGAAGCTGACCTGGGCATGCAGATTCTGGCGAACGTTCCCGCCTTCTACTTCGGCACCTCGCCGAATAAGTTTTTCGATTATATTTCCGCCGGTCTGCCGGTGCTGAACAACTATCCGGGTTGGCTGGCGTCGATGATCGAAGAGAGCGGGTGTGGTTTTTCCGTGCCCCCGGATGACCCGGCCCGCTTCGCCGACGCCCTGGAAGCCGCGGCCGACGACCGCGACGGCCTGGCCGCCAAAGGCGACGCCGCCGCGCAACTCGCCCGGGAGCGTTTCGACCGGGATACCCTGGGCCGTGATTTCGTGGCCTGGGTGACCGGTGGCGAGCCGCCCGCCGGCCGCGTTCAGGAGGGCCCCGATGCTTAAACGCCTGCTTGATATATGCGTATCCGGTCTGGCCCTGCTGCTGTTGTCCCCGGTGCTGGTGGTGCTTGCGATACTGGTGCGGGTTAAGCTGGGCTCGCCGGTGCTGTTTCGTCAAACCCGGCCCGGCCTGCACGGCGAACCGTTCGAGATGATGAAATTCCGTACCATGACCGATGGCCGAGATGCCAACGGTGAGCTGTTGCCGGACGACCAGCGGCTGGTTCCATTCGGTCGTTTTCTGCGCAGCTCCAGCCTGGACGAACTACCGGAGCTGCTCAACGTGCTGCGCGGTGACATGAGCCTGGTGGGGCCGCGTCC
>NZ_CAXPXK010000045.1:0-17085 GCF_964221125.1 Alloalcanivorax sp. | reverse complement strand
GTGGTGGGCGAAGCATGATCGGTAACGGCATCGCCTGGGGGCGCCATACCATCATCGAAGAGGGCGAGCTGCAGCGCGACACCCTGCAGCTGCGCGTCGACCACTATATCGTCGCCGGCCCGGACGGGCGGCCTTTGCCGGGCCGGTTCCCGACCCTCGAAGCGGCCAAGACCTTCGTCGAGCAGCGCGAGGCCTGACAACGCGCAATTTATGAACGAACGGTGTCATCGGGGCAAAAAAGCCGTTGACACCCCGGGCGCAATCCCTAAAATGGCGCCCACTTCGCAACGCGAACCTGGGTGGTTAGCTCAGCTGGGAGAGCATCTGCCTTACAAGCAGAGGGTCGGCGGTTCGATCCCGTCACCACCCACCAGATTTTGCAGTACGCACGACAGACTGTGCGGTAAAGAGTTTGGAGCGGTAGTTCAGTTGGTTAGAATACCGGCCTGTCACGCCGGGGGTCGCGGGTTCGAGTCCCGTCCGCTCCGCCATCTTCATGATCTTTCTCGTTTTCCGTTTGGATTTATGGCGACGCCGGCTTAGCCCGCGTCGCCTTTTTGTTTGTCTGAACCTTTCCCGCCGACACCGTTCTAACCCCCTGTAGCCCCTGTTCGCGGCCGCGATTGTCATCAAGCCGTCACGGGCGCTGCTCTAACCTTACCGATGAACACACTGAAACAGGCCCCCGTGGGCCGAATGGAGTATCCCTATGGATGAATATCTGGAAGACCAACTGGAAGAAAAGCTGTGGCTGGAAAGCCTCGACGACCTGGACGACGACGTCGCCGATGACGGAGTCGAGCTTTGATGCCCCGGCGACAAGCCTCAAGCTTCAAGCCTCAAGCAAGCCGTGCCACCCCGGAGTTTTCAGCTTGTAGCTTGTAGCTTGCAGCTTGAAGCCCGCCCCCGAACACTCCCCCCGATTCAGTAACCCCCACGGCATCTCGCCGCCCCCCCGCGATAAAAGGTCCCTTTTTGGTGACCGGCTTCCTTGTTTTGCCCTTACCGCTGTGAATATGCTGCGGCTGGGAACGTCTGGACTTTTTTCAGCGCTGAATCTGACGGGCAGCGGCAAGGAGTGACGCATACCGTCACTGGCCGCGCGGATAACAGCGAAGAAATAACAACGAAGGGAAGGCTTATGGCGGGTTCGTCAGTGACCTCCGAAGCGGTGCTGTTCTATTGCGAGAAGGGCATCAGCAAAAGCATGTTGTACGCCGATTTCGAAGCCATTCTGGACGGCATGGTGGGGGTGCCCGAGTTTGCCGGTAAGGAAATGCGCGGCGCTTATTGCCTGGTCAACGGCCGGTTGCGGGCCAAGGCCATGGTGCTTTTTCTGATCGATTTCGACGCCGACGGCATGGCCGACACCACTTGGAATGTGCCCCTGCGACACCTGGCGGAACACGGTGGCCCGGGCCCGGACATGGGCGCCGGTCCGATTCGTCTGGCCTGCCGCAGCCAGTGTCCGGTGGCCTGGCACCAGGACCAGCTGTGGGACCCGGTGATGAAGCCCGGCGCCAATGATTTCGTGGCGGCCCGGGATCTGCTGCGCAGCCGGGGCTCGAAGATGGGCCTGGAAGTGGATGACGATCTGCCGCCGCCGACGGCGGCGGTGCCCACCCTGTCCGGCGAGGACGTGCCCACGGTGCGACCCGCCGACGGCGCCAGGAGCAAGAACGACGACGAGGAGCGGGTGCGTCTGGCGCGCACCATCAAGGAACTGCGGCTGTGCATCCACACCCTGGAAACCGGGCAGAAAGAGGAGATGGCCCAGCTCCGCTATGCCCAGCAGCAGAAGGAAGAGATTCTCAGCGCCCAGCTGGAAAAGGTGCTGATGCAGTTCAAAACCCTGAAATCCCAGAACGCGGCGCTGCGTGAGCAGAACGGCTCGCTCAAGGCGCAGGTGGAGTCCCTGAACCGCAGCCTGGAAGAGCACGCCGGCCGTAACGCGGAGCAGGGCAGCGAGGTGGAGCGCCTGGCCGAGCAGTACAAGCTGTCCCTGGAACAGCGCCTGGAGGAAGAGCGCGCCCGCTTGGCCGATGAGATCCACAGCCGTGAAATGGATGTGCTCAACCGCGACGACCTGGTCAACCAGCTGCGCGCGGAAATCTCCGAGCTCAAGCGCGACCAGATGAAGGTGGCCCACTCCGGCGGCCAGAAAATCCTCGATAAGCTGGAGAACCTGGGCCTCAGCTTTATCGCCTTTCACCCGGGGGCCGGGCATGTGTCCGTGGCCGCCGACCAGATCGCCGATTATATGGACAACCCGGTGGCCTTCGCCGCCCGCAAGTGCCTGGTCACCGAGGACCACTACCGGGCCTGGCTGGCGCACTACGAAAACCCGGTGTGCCAGGTGTCGGTGGGCCCGGACCAGGCCTGCTGCGGCAAGCGCGTGATCCGCGTGGACGTGCCCAATCAGTTCAAGCCGGGGGTGTCGGATTGCAACTCCAACCGCTGTCCGCACTGCCGGTCGGATTCGTCCATCGATAACGTACTCCGGTTCCGCTAAACAAGGGTCGCGGAAGGACCTGGCCGCGAGTTGGTAAGTTTTTTGCAGGTACAGGCAGGTTAGTCAGCCCCATAAAGGGCGGGCGGACCGCGACACAAGAATGAATCAGGGGGAGCTCGAATGGCTCGTGAATCCATCGACAAGAGTCTGCTGCAGACCTTCGTGCCGGTGAACGCCCTGTCGGGCGATCAGCTGGACTGGCTGCTGGATCAGCAGGAAGTGCGCCGCTACGAGGCCGGCGATGTGCTGTTCCGTCAGGGGGACCGGGACAACACCACCATTTATCTGCTGAGCGGCGAAGTGGAGCTGTTCAGCGAGCACGGCGAGCGCACCGTGGTGAGTGCCGGCGACAGCGCGTCCTGGCACCCGCTGGGCCATTTCCAGCCGCGCCGGGACGACTGCAAGGCGGTCGGCGAGGTGAGCGTGGTGCGCTTCGACAGCTTCCGGCTGGACACCATCCTGTCCTGGGACCAGTCCGCCGGCTATGTGATCCTCGACATCAATGCCAACGCCGCCTACCAGCACGACCGGGAGTGGATGATCCGGCTGCTTAAATCCAAGCTGTTCCACCGGGTGCCGCCGGCCAATATCCTGGAAATTTTCCGCCGCCTGCGGGCGCGCCGCTGCAAGGAGGGCGAAGCCATCGTCACCCAGGGCGAGCAGGCGGATTGCTGCTACATCATCAAGGAAGGGGTGTGCGAAGTGGCGATCACCCTGGGCGGTAAAAGCAGCGAAGCCATGCCGGTGGCGATGCTCGAGGAGGGCCAGTGGTTCGGCGAGGAGGCGCTGCTTTCCGGCAAGCCCCGCAACGCCACCGTGACCATGGCCACCGACGGTGTGCTGATGCGCCTGGACCGCCAGGACTTCGACGCTCTGCTGCGCGAACCGGTGATCCACACCCTGGACCCGGCGGACGCCCGCGAGCGCATCGAGGAGGGCGCCCGCTGGCTGGATGTGCGCACCGCCGACGAGTTCGACCAGCAGCACCTGGCCGGCGCCACCAATATTCCGCTTGGCGCGCTGCGCCTGAAATCCCGGCTGCTCGACCCCGCCGGCCGCTACGTGGCCTACTGCGACACCGGTCGGCGTAGCGCCACCGCCGCCTTTCTGCTAAAAAACGCCGGACTGGATGTGTTCGTGCTGGATGGCGGTCTGAATAACAATGCTGATACCCTGCAGGACTATCTGAAATAGCACGCCGACGGCGTCTACTTAGTTGCAGGAACAACGTGTCCCAGGAAAAATTTCGCAATATCGGTCTGATCGCGCGCACCGAGAGTGAACAAACGCTGTATTCGGTGCGGCAGCTGATCCACTTTCTGCACGGTCGCGACTGCACCGTGATCCTCGACCGGGCGATCGCCGGCAGCCTCCCGGAATCCGGCCTGCAGGCCGCCAAGGCCTCGCAAATGGGCGACGCCTGTGATCTGGTGATCGTGGTGGGCGGCGACGGCAGCCTGCTGGGCGCGGCCCGCGATCTGGCCCGCTTCGACGTGCCGGTGCTGGGCATCAACCGCGGCCATCTGGGCTTTCTCACCGACATTCTGCCCTCGGAGATCGAATCCCGGGTCGGCCAGGTGCTGGACGGCGACTACACCACCGAGCGCCGCTTCCTGCTGGATATGGAAGTACGGCGCGGCAAGACCGTGATGGGGGAGGGCAGCGCCCTCAACGACGTGGTGCTGCTCTCCGGTGACAGCGTCCACATGATCGACTTCGAGCTCACCATCGACGGCCTGT
Source organism: Alloalcanivorax sp. (assembly GCF_964221125.1). Classification (NCBI taxonomy): domain Bacteria; kingdom Pseudomonadati; phylum Pseudomonadota; class Gammaproteobacteria; order Oceanospirillales; family Alcanivoracaceae; genus Alloalcanivorax; species Alloalcanivorax sp. The sequence goes on along the minus strand of NZ_CAXPXK010000045.1, from coordinate 12,833 downwards.
TCGTGTACGGCCAGCGCTCCGACGGCCTGATCATTTCCACGCCCACCGGCTCCACCGCCTACGCCCTGTCCGGCGGCGGGCCGATCATGCACCCGCGCCTGGACGCCATGGTGCTGGTGCCGCTCAACCCCCACACCCTGACCAGCCGGCCGCTGGTGGTGGACGGCAACAGCGAGATCAAGATCCACATCACCACCGAGAAGGTGAACCCGCTGGTCAGCTGCGACGGCACCGCCGGCATCCGCCTGCAGGCCGAGGACGTGATCGCGATCCGCAAGAAGCCCCACCGCCTGCGGCTGATCCACCCGCCGGGCCACGATTTTTACCAGGCCTGCCGTTCCAAGCTGGGCTGGAGCACCCGCCCCGGTGACGGCAACTAGCCGCAAGCTTCACTTGCATCCTGTATCCTAAGCCCCATTACTCCACGCACAGCGATTGACAGGTAGATAGGTACGCCATGGCTTCTTCCCCTTCCTTCGAGGATCTTATCGACGGCATGACCCTGGAGGTGTGGCACAACATGCGCACCGCGGTGGAGACCGGCCGCTGGCCGGACGGCCGCCGGGTCAGCGACGAGCAGCGCGCCTTGTGCATGCAGGCGGTGATCGCCTGGGAAGTGCGCAATCTGCCCGAGGAAGAACGTAGCGGTTACGTCCCCAGTAACTGCAAGAGCGCCGACAGCGAGGCCCCGGACCAACCGGTGGACCTGCGCCCCGCGCGACGACCCGGAGAACATTGATGAGAGACGGCAACCCCGCGCCGGTCACCCGGCTCACCGACTACCGCCCGCCGGCCTGGCTGGTGGATCACACCCGCCTGGACGTGGACCTGCGTGACGGCCACGCCACCGTCACCGCCGAGCTGGCGGTGCGCCGCAATCCCGCCCGTGACGACCGCCCGGGCGAGCTGGTGCTGGACGGCGAACATCTGGAGCTGCTTTCCCTGAGCGTGGACGACCGTCCGCTCGGCGAGCAGGACTACCGGCTTGAGGAAGGCCGGCTCACGGTGTCGGGCGTGCCGGAGCAGTTCACCCTGACCTCCAGGGTGCGCATCCATCCGGAGAGCAACACCGCCCTGGAAGGGCTGTACCGCTCCAACGGCATGTACTGCACCCAGTGCGAAGCGGAAGGCTTCCGCCGCATCACCTTTTTCCCGGACCGGCCGGACGTGCTCAGCCGGTTCACCACCACCATCCACGCCGACCGGGCCGCCTATCCGCTGTTGCTCTCCAACGGTAACCCGGTGGACGGCGGCGACGAGGACGGTGGCCGCCACTTCGCCACCTGGGACGACCCCTTCCCCAAGCCCTGCTATCTGTTCGCGCTGGTGGCCGGCGATCTGGCCTGCCTGGAAGACAGCTTCCGCACCGCCTCCGGCCGGAACGTGGCGCTGCGCCTGTACGCCGAGCACCGCGATCTGGACAAGCTGGGCCACGCCATGGATTCCCTGAAGCGGGCCATGGCCTGGGACGAGCAGGTGTTCGGCCGCGAGTACGACCTGGATATCTTCCAGGTGGTGGCGGTCAGCCACTTCAACATGGGCGCCATGGAAAACAAGGGCCTGAACATCTTCAACACCTCCTGCGTGCTGGCCCATCCGGCCACCACCACGGACGCCGGCTTCGAGCGGGTGGAATCGGTGGTCGCCCATGAGTACTTCCACAACTGGAGCGGCAACCGGGTGACCTGCCGGGACTGGTTCCAGCTCAGCCTCAAGGAAGGCTTCACGGTGTTCCGTGACCAGGAATTCTCCTCGGACATGAACTCCCGCGCGGTGACCCGGGTGGAGAACGTGGATTTCCTGGTCAACCATCAGTTTCCGGAAGACCAGGGCCCCATGGCGCACCCGGTGCGGCCCTCGGAATATCAGAAGATCGACAACTTCTACACCCTCACCGTCTACGAGAAAGGCTCGGAAATCGTGCGCATGCAGCACGAGCTGCTGGGCGCGGAGGATTTCCGCCGCGCCAGCGATCTCTACTTCGAGCGGTTCGACGGCCAGGCGGTGACCTGCGACGACTTCGTCGCCTGCATGGAAGAGGTGTCCGGCCTGGACCTGAGCCAGTTCAAGCGCTGGTACAGCCAGGCGGGCACGCCGCTGGTGACCGCCTCCGACCGTTTCGCCGACGGCGAATACCAGCTCACGCTGCGCCAGGAAACGCCGCCCACCCCGGGGCAGAGCGACAAGCAGCCGCTGATGATTCCGGTCAAGCTGGCGCTGCTCGACGGCCAGGGCCGCGCGCTGCCGCTGGACGACAGCGGCGCCACCGAAACCGTGGTGATCCTGCGTGACGGCGAGCAGACCTTCCGTTTCCCGGTGGCCACGGACCGCATCCCGACGCCGTCGCTGCTGCGCGGCTTCTCGGCGCCGGTGTCGCTGCGCTACCCGTTCAAGGAAGCGCAGCTGATCACGCTGCTGGCCCACGACAGCGACGGCTTCTGCCGCTGGGACGCGGCGCAGCGGCTCTATTTCGCCGCCCTGGCGCGGATCATCGACGACGGCGAGGACGCCGCCGCGCAGCTCGACCGGCTCACCCCGGTGCTGGAGCAGGTGATCCAGCGCGCCGGTGAAGACCCGGCGGAGGCCGCGCTGCTGCTCACCCTGCCCACCGAAACCGCGGTCGGCGACCGGCACACGCCGTTGCGCCCGCAGGCCGTGCACGACGCCCTCAGCGCCCTGCGCGCCGGCCTCGGCGAGGCCCTGGCGGCGTCCTGGTGGCGTCTGGTGGAGGAACTGGCGGAACCGGAATACCGCGCCGACGGCGAGGCCATGGGCAAACGCCGTCTGCGTCAGGTGGCGCTGGCGTACCTGTCCGCCGCCGCCGGCGCCGGCCGTGGCGACCGCGACAAACTGGTGGCGCAACTGCAGGCCATGCTGGACACCCCGACCTGCATGACCGAGGAACTGGGCGCCCTGCGCGCCCTGGTGCACAACCAGCTGCCCGGTGCCGAGCCGGCGCTGGCGGCCTTCGCCCAGCACTGGCGCGACGAGGCCCTGGTGATGGATCAGTGGTTCGCGGTGCAGGCCACCGTGCCCGGCGCCGATACCGTGGCGCGGGCGGAGGGCCTGCTGGCCCACGATGCCTTTGAATGGACGCTGCCCAACCGGGTGCGCGCCGTGGTCGGCACCCTGGTCAACGGCAACCCGTCCGCGTTCCACGCGCCGGACGGCAGCGGCTATGCGTTCTTCGCTCGGGCGCTGAAAAAGCTCGACGGCATCAACCCGCAGATCGCCGCGCGGCTGGCCAACGGCGCCGCCCGCCTGCAGCGCCTGGAGCCGGCCCTGGCCGAGCAGCTGAGCGCCGCCCTGCGCGAGCTGCGTCCCGCCGCTTCCGCCAACCTGGCCGAGGTCCTCGACCGCATCCTGTAACGTGGTCCCGGCTCCCGGTATAATCCGCGCCGCCAACCGAGGAGCCGCCACCCATGCTTTACCAGCTTGCCCGTCCCGCCCTGTTCGCCCTGTCCGGGGAGCAGGCCCACGACCTGACCCTCGCCGCGCTGCGCCGGGGCGCCGGCAGGCTCTATCCGGCGCGGGTGCCGGCGCGGCCGGTGCGGGTGATGGGGCTGGATTTCCCCAACCCGGTGGGGCTGGCGGCGGGCCTGGATAAGAACGGCGACTGCATCGACGGCCTGGCGGCGCTGGGCTTCGGCAGCATCGAGGTGGGCACCGTCACCCCGCGCCCGCAGCCGGGCAACCCCAAGCCCCGCCTGTTCCGGCTGCCGCCGGCCGGGGCGCTGATCAACCGCATGGGGTTTAACAACCACGGCGTTGACGCCCTGGTGAACAACGTGCGCGCGGCCCGTTTCCAGGGCGTGCTGGGCATCAACATCGGCAAGAACAAGGACACCCCGGCGGAGCAGGCGGTGGACGACTATCGGCTCTGCCAGGACAAGGTGCACGGCCTGGCCGGCTACCTGGTGGTCAACGTCTCCTCGCCGAACACCCCCGGCCTGCGCGACCTGCAGCACGGCGACGCCCTGGACCGCCTGCTCGGCACCCTGCGCGAGGCGCAGACCCGCCTGGATCAGCAGCGCGGCGTGACCGTGCCGCTGGTGATCAAGATCGCGCCGGACAACAGCGAAGAGGAACTGGCGGCCATGGCGGAGGCGTTCGTGCGCCACGGCATCGACGGCGTCTGCGTGGGCAACACCACCCTGGAACGGCCCGGCGTGGCGCACCTGCGCCACGGCGACGAGCAGGGCGGCCTGAGCGGCGCGCCCCTGAAGCCGATCGCCGACCGGGCCCTGGCCACCATGGCCAAGGCCCTGGACGGCCGCATTCCGATCATCGGGGTGGGCGGCATCAGCGGCGCCGGCGACGCCCTCGACAAGCGGCGTCTGGGCGCCTCGCTGGTGCAGGTCTATTCGGGCCTCATTTACCAGGGCCCCGGGCTGGTCGGGGACATTGTCCGCGCCTGGTAGGTTTTTAAAGGTGGCAAAAGAAAAGGGCCCGGGAGGGGCCCTGTGGGGTCGACGCGCGAAGCGCCGGCGCTGATCGAAAACAGGTTTTGTGCAATGTCCTCTTAACGCGAAATAACGATTAGGTGACGTCTTTCAAATTCTGGATGCCGGCCACGCCGACCATGCCTTGTACCTGATTCGTGCGGCCCTCGCGCCAACCGCTCATCCAGTGGGTGCGGGCCTGCAATGCGCCGAAGGGGCAAAAGTCCCTGGGCCTGCCTTGAAATCCGGCCAGGTACCCCCGGCTGTAAGCTCTTTCATCACGACTGCGTTTCTGTCTTTTCATAGACACGATCCTCTTGGCTTGTACGCCTGTTGGCTTATTCGCAGTGCCGCTTTGCCGATTGCGGCGACGGTCAGTAAGCTGCGGCCCCCCGGTCACCTTTTCGAAGGGCCACGCTTTGAGTATGTGAAAGGGGGAAGAGGGTGTCGAATAACATGTCGCCATAATGGTGGCGCCGTTTAAGCGTGTGACGAATAATGGTCCAACCGATGAATTTTTCATTTCCGTCTTTAAAACAGGCACTTGCAGGGCAAAACCCATGGATTTCGTAATTACCTGTCTGCCCGGCCTGGGCCCCTTGCTCGCCGACGAGCTCACCGAATTGGGCATCTCGGTAACAGATCCGGGTAACGCCCATGTGGGGATTCAGGGCCTGCAGCAGGACGCCCTGCGGGCCTGCCTGTGGTCGCGCCTGGCGGAGCGGGTGCTGGTGCCGCTGGCGGAACTGGACGTGACCCCGGACCAGGCGCCGGAGCGGCTGGCGGCGGCGGTGGACTGGCGGGCCCTGGTGCCGCCCGGCGTGGACCTGCATCTGAGCCTGGACCACGGCAAGGGCGTGCGCGGCGACAGCCGCGTCAGCGGCAAGCGGCTGCTGCGTGCCTTGCCGCCGGAGATCGGCCAGGCCCGGCGCGAGGAGGGCGCCTGCGCGGTGCGTGCCCGGCTGGACGAAAACAGCGCCCGCCTGTGGCTGGACCTGGCCGGCACGCCGCTGCACCGGCGTGGTTACCGGCTGGCCGGCGGCCGGGCGCCGCTGCGCGAGAATCTGGCGGCGGCGTTGCTGCGCGCCGGCGGCTGGCACCGCGAGGAGCGGCCGGCGGCGTTGCTGGACCCGTTCTGCGGCAGCGGCACCCTGGTGATCGAGGCGGCCTGGATGGCCGCCGGCGTGGCGCCCGGCGCGCTGCGCCGCGAGTACGGCTTCCAGGCCTGGCGCGGCTGCCGCAAGCCGCTCTGGGAAGAGGCCCTGCGCGAAGCCGCCGCCAGCCTGGAGGGCGGGCTCAAGGGCCTGCCGTCGCTGAAGGGCTTCGACGCCGACCCGGACACCATTCAGTACGCGCTGCACAACGCCGAGCGCGCCGGGGTGCGCCGGCGGGTGCATTTCGAGCGGCGCGAGCTGGGCGCCCTGCGCGGCCGTGATTTCGCCGACCAGGGGCTGCTGGCCACCAACCCGCCCTGGGGCGAACGGCTGGACGAGCAGACCAGCGCCGCCTGGCTGTACGCCGGCCTGGGCCGCATCCTCGGCGAGAAGGCGCCGGCCTGGACGGCGGTGATGCTGGGCGCGGACGTGGCCGCGCTGGACCGCTCCGGCATGGACATGACCCAGCAGTGGAAGGTGCGCAACGGCGCGTTGAACAATTTTATCCGCGTCAGCCGGCCGCGCCCGCCGGCGCCGCAGCCGCCGCTGCGGGTCGGCGACGCGCCCGGTTTCGAGCTGCCGGAACCGGCCATGCCGCTGTTCAACCGCCTGCGCAAGAACGGCAAGCACCTGCGCCGCTGGCTGGAGCGCGAGGACATTCAGGCCTACCGCCTCTACGACCGGGACCTGCCGGAATTCAACGTGGCGGTGGACGTGTACGGCGATCAGGCGCTGGTGCAGGAGTTCAAGGCGCCCAAGACCGTCGACGAGGACAAGGCGAAACAGCGCCGCCAGTGGGCGGTGAGCGCGGTGCGCGCGGCCCTGGGCGTGCACCGCGAGCAGGTGCACCTGCGCACCCGCGAGCGGCAGAAGGGCAACCGCCAGTACCAGAAGCTGGACGGCCAGGGCCAGTACCGGGTGGTGCGCGAGGGCCAGGCGCGCCTGCTGGTGAACCTGAACGACTATCTGGACACCGGCCTGTTCCTGGACCACCGCCCGCTGCGGCTGCGGCTCGCCGAGGAGTGCGCCGGCAAGCGCTTCCTCAACCTGTTCGCCTACACCGGCGCGGCCAGCGTGCAGGCGCTGGTGGGCGGCGCCCGCCGGGCGGTGACGGTGGACGCCTCGCGACGCTACCTGGACTGGGCGGCCTGCAATCTGGCGGTGAACGGCTTTTCCAGCGAGGCGCACCCGCTGGTGCGCGCCGACGCCATGGCCTGGCTGGAGGACTGCCAGGAGCAGTTCGACGTGGTGTTCTGCGATCCGCCCACCTTCTCCAACAACAAGTCCCGCCAGGACTTCGTGGTCCAGGAGCACCACGGCGAGCTGATCCGGCGCATCATGAAGCGCCTGGAGCCCGGCGGCGTGCTCTACTTTTCCTGCAACTTCCGCCGCTTCGAGCTGGAGGAAAGCATCGCCCGCTGGTATCAGGTGGAGGACCTGACCGCCTGGAGCCTGCCGGAGGACTTCCGCCGCAACAGCGCCATCCACCATTGCTACGCGATCCGACACGGAACCCTTTGATGACCGTCGTGCTATACACCACCCTGGGCTGCCACCTGTGCGACCAGGCCCGCGACCTGCTGCTCACCGTGAACCCGGAAATCGATATTCACGCGGTGGATATCGCCGAGGACGATACCCTTATCGCGGAGTACGGCGAGCGTATCCCGGTGCTGCGCCACGGCGACCGCGAGCTCGCCTGGCCGTTCGGGTTGCTCGACATTCAGGCGCTGCTTTCGGAGTAAAGATGGAAAAGATTACCGTTAAGAAACTCAACGGACGGCACGTGGAAAAGGTGCTGCTGCGGTCGGTGACGCTGTCGATCTGCATCGTGCAGGTGGAGATCGACGGCGTGAGCTACCACGTGGTGGACGAGAAAGGCCAGATCGTGCGCTTTAACGGCGCCGAGCACGCCAACAACGTGCTCGGCAAGATGACCACCGACAAGGCGGTGCTGGTGCACAACTCGCCCTACGCGGAAATGGCCGGCCAGCCCGAAGACGGCCCGCAACCGCCGCTGGAAGTCGACTTCAACTGGCGGGCAGAGAAAGCCTGAGAAAAGCGCGGGTATTGGCAAAGGTACGCGCCGCCAAGTCTGCTTCACTCTCGCCGCGCAGACCGGCGACGCGCCGCCCGATCCAGGGCAGATAGCAGGGCTCATTGCGGCGCTTGCGCGGTGGCTTCTCCGGCAGATCCCGGGGCAGCAGATAGGGCGCGTCGGTTTCCAGCAGCAGGCGGTCGCCGGGAATCTCCGGCACCAGCGCCGCCAGGGCGCAGCCGCGCCGCTCATCGCACACCCAGCCGGTGATGCCGATGTGGCAATCCAGATCCAGGTAGTCGAACAGGGCCTCGCGCTGATCGGTGAAGCAGTGCACCACGGCGGCGGGCAGCTTGTGCCGCCAGGCTTTCAGAATCGGCAGGAAACGGTGGTGGGCGTCGCGCTGATGCAGGAACACCGGCTTGCCGGCCTCGGCGGCCAGCGCCAGCTGTGCCTCGAAGGCGCTTTCCTGGTCGTCCCGGGGCGAGAAGTCGCGGTTGAAGTCCAGGCCCATCTCCCCGGCCGCCGCCACCTCGGGGTGCGCCAGCAGCCCGGCCAGCGCGTGGCCGGCCTCGGCGTCGAAAAAGCGGGCGTTGTGCGGGTGAATGCCGGCGGTGGCGAACAGGGCCGGGCCGGCGTCGGCCCATTGCCGGCACAGCGCCACGGCGGCTTCCGACTCCGGCACACTGGTGCCGGTGAGCAACATCAGGGCCACGCCGCTGTCGGCGGCGCGGGCCAGCACCTGCTCACTGTCTTCGGCGAACTGCTTGTCGCCAAGATTGACGCCGATGTCCGCCCAGCGCGGGCCGTGCTCCGGCATGCCGCTCATCCGTGGCTGGGCTGGGGTTGTCCAAGGCGCGCGTTGAGGCGCTCGCGCAGGTCTTCCACCCGGCGCCGGTTGGCGCCCAGGTCCCAGTAACCTATGCGCGAGGCGGAGCGCACGTCGATCAGACCGTCGTCGTGCACGTACAGGGTCACATCATCAACGAACCGCAGAATCCGGCTGGTGAAGCGGGCCTGAATGCGGGCCGGACCGATCCGCTCGTAGGCCACCCTGGGCAGGGTGTCGAGCACCTCTTCCAGCATCGCCAGGCTGTCGGCGCGGTTGCCGGCGCCGGGCAGCGGCGCCACCCGGTGGCGTTCGTCCTCGGCAAGGCTCGACACGCAGTTCGGCGCGGACGGGCAGGGGGCTAGCAAACGGGTGTCCGACATACGGTTCTGTCTCTCACTACTCTCGTTACTGGCGTCGTCGCCGGCGCCGGCGTTGCCCTGGCAGGCGGCCAGAGCGATGCCCAGCAACAGGGTCGCCAGAAGGCGGTTAACGGTGTCAATGCGCATTGGGATCACGGATCAGACCCACGAAAATACCCTCGATCATCAGCTCGTCGGCGGCCACGCGGATCGGCGCGTAGGCGTCGTTGGCCGGCAGCAGCGTGGCGCTGGAGCGGTTCAGTTTAAGGGTTTTCACCGTGACTTCATCGTCAATGCGCGCCACCACGATCTCGCCGGACCGGGCGGTCTGGCTTTTGCGAACCGCGATCAGGTCACCGTCGAAAATGCCGGCTTCGATCATGCTATCGCCCTGGACCTTGAGAAGATAGGTGGGGCGCTGGCGAAACAGCCCCTGGGGCACCGGCACGGTGCGCTCCACGTTTTCGATCGCCTCGATCGGGGTACCGGCGGCGACCTTGCCCACCACCGGCACCTCATCGCCCATCTCCAGGGCCAGATCGAGAAGCTGGATGCCCCGCGAGCGGTCGCCGTGCAGGCGGATGTAGCCCTTGCGCTCCAGGGCGCGCAGGTGGTCGGACGCGGCGTTCTTCGATTGAAAGCCCATGCGTTCGGCGATTTCAGCCCGGGTCGGGGCCATGCCGGTCTCCATCTGGGACGCACGAATGCAATCGAGAACCTGCTGTTGGCGTGCGGTTAATGCGATGCTCATGTCGGCCTCCTCGGGCACGGTTCCGCTGTTACGTACACTGATAATACGGACAGTGTAATATGTCCAGTGGTTTTTTGCACCGTACGAGTGAACAGGGCCTGTTCGGCGGTGGCAATCCGGGAAACGTTCGGGCTAGGATGAGGCCGCCATACACGGGGAAGAGGGGAGACATGAAGCACGCCCAATGGCAGGAATCGGATCACGCGCGGGTGGAGGCACTGCTTTCCGGCGTGCCGTTTTTCAACGAGGTGGCGCGTGACGACGCGGACCAGCGGGCGCTGCTTCTGGCGCGCACGGAAATCATCGAGGCCGGGCCCGGTGACCGGGTGATCCGCGCCGGGGAAGTGGAATCGTCACTGTACTTTCTGCTGCGCGGCCAGCTGGTGGTGCAGGGCGAGAGCGCCGACGGCGCACCCTCGGCGGTGCTGTATTACGTGTCCCCCGGCGAGGTGTTCGGCACCCTGTCCATGCTGCTGGGCACCGCCCGCAGCGCCACCATCCGCGTGGCGGACGCCGCCCGCGAGGCGGTGATGGCGAAGCTGGAATTCACCGATTTCGACCGCCCCGACTCGCCCTACACGCTGGCCACCCGGCTGGCGTTCTTCCATATGCTGGTGCATCAGATCCGCTGGGCGGTGGAAGTGCAGCGGATGCAGGCGCCGGACCAGGAGCTGGTGGCGGCGCTGCGTAAGGTGCCGATCTTCACCGGCCCCCGGGACAGCGACGAAGAGCTGGCCGCGCTCAAAACGCAAGCCCGCGAACTCGCCGGGCTGCTTTACAGGTGGAACACTAAGCCGCCCAGCGCCACTGGTAACGCCCAACTCACCTAATGGCACCCTGTGGGAGCGGGCCTTGCCCGCGAAAGGGCGCCGCCAGGCCGCCCGGCAGGATACCAGAGACCTTGTTGGCGGCTTCATAAAAGAGCCTCTGGGATCCTGCCGGGAGCTTTGCTCCCTTTCGCGGGCAAGGCCCGCTCCCACAGGGCCCGCTCCCACAAAGCTTGGCTCCCTGAAGCCTCAGAGGCTCCGATCCGGCTAGCTTTCCTTCTTGCGCTTGTCCATTTTCACGGCGAGCACGTCGCAGTGGGCGCCGGGCACCAGGCCGCGCGCGGTGGAGCCGAGCAGCAGGGCGAGGCCGCTGCGGGTGTGGCTGCCGACCACGATCAGATCGGCGCCGATGTCGTCGGCCTTGTCGAGGATGGTTTTTTCGATCGACCCCAGTTCCACATGGATGCGGCTTTCCGGAATCCGGTAGTGGCCGGCGTATTCCAGCGCCGTGTCGCGGGCCTGCTTGACCAGGCCGCTTTGCAGGTCGGTGACGTCCATCGGCACGTCGGCGCCGTAGGCCAGCGCCAGCGGTTCGATCACGTGGATCAGGTGTAATTCCCCGTCGGTGCCTTCCTGGACCCCCGCCGCACGGGACAGAACCTCGGCGGATTCGTCGCTGCAATCAATCGCCACCAGTACCTTTCGATAGGGTGAGGTCATGGTGTTCTCCCTTAACCGGCAGAGGTTGTTTTCAGTACCTTCACGCCGAGTATAGCCTTCTCGGCGGGCTCTGCCAGCCCACCGTGAAAGGCGCCGCGACGCCATGGCCGGCGCGGCCTGGAGGGCTTCCGGGCGGCGTCGCCGGCGACCCCGGTGCTTGACCGGACGATACCGGCGCTGTCTAAATAGGCGCCCGCCGGGGTCCGCAAAGGCCCCGGCCCGACCTCTGAGGCGTGTCCTGCCCGGCGAATTTTCACCGCCGTGGCGGTCAGGCCTCAGAGGTTTCTTATGACGCAGCTTCTCATGATCGGGTGAGCAACGAATGGGTAAATCCCTTGTAATCGTGGAATCGCCGGCCAAGGCCAAGACCATTAATCGCTATCTGGGCGATGATTTCGTGGTCAAATCCAGTGTCGGCCATGTGCGTGACCTGCCGGTAAGCGGCGGCGCCAAGACCAGTACCCCCAAGGAGCGGGCCAAAGAAGCGGCCTATACCCGCTCACTGCCGAAGGAGGAGCGTGAAGCCTATAAAAAGAAGAAGGCCCGCGCGCAGCTGATCAACCGCATGGGCGTGGACCCGGACCACGGCTGGCAGGCGCAGTATCAGATCCTGCCGGGCAAGGAAAAGGTGATCGACGAGCTCAAGCGGCTCGCCGGCAGCGCCGACCGCATCTACCTCGCCACTGACTTGGACCGCGAAGGGGAGGCGATCGCCTGGCACCTGCGGGAAGTGATCGGCGGCGACGACCAGCGCTTCGACCGGGTGGTGTTCAACGAGATCACCAAGAAAGCGATCCAGGCCGCCTTCGAGGAGCCGGGCAAGCTCGACATGAGCCGGGTGGAAGCCCAGCAGGCGCGCCGCTTCCTGGACCGGGTGGTGGGCTTCATGATCTCGCCGCTGCTGTGGGAAAAGATCGCCCGCGGCCTGTCCGCCGGCCGGGTGCAATCGGTGGCGGTGGAGCTGGTGGTGGAGCGCGAGCGGGAAATCCGCGCCTTCACCCCGGAAGAGTACTGGGAGCTGCACGCCGACACCCATAACACGGCCAACGCGGCGGACGCCATCCGCATGCAGGTGGCCCGTTACCGGGGCGAGAACTTCCGCCCCAACAACGGCGACGACGCGGAGAAGCACCGCGCCGCCCTGGTGGCCGCCGGCAAGCTCACCATCAGCCAGCGCGAGGAGCGCCCGACCCGCTCCAAGGCGCCGCCTCCCTTTATTACCTCCACCCTGCAGCAGGCCGCCAGCACGCGCCTGGGCTTCGGGGTGAAGAAGACCATGATGATGGCCCAGCGCCTCTACGAGGCCGGCCACATCACCTATATGCGTACCGATTCCACCAACCTGAGCGCGGATGCGGTCAACGACTGCCGCGCCTGGATCGGCGAGCAACTGGGTAACAAGTACCTGCCCGAGCAGCCGCTGCGGTACTCCAACCGCGACGGTGCCCAGGAAGCCCACGAGGCGATCCGCCCCTCGGACGTGAAGCGCGACGCCAGCAACCTCAAGGACATGGAGCGCGACGCCCAGCGCCTTTACGAGCTGATCCGCCGCCAGTTCATCGCCTGCCAGATGCCGCCGGCGGAGTACCTGAGCACCACCATCACCGCCGAGGCCGACGGCTACGAGCTCAAGGCGCGCGGTCGCATCGTCAAGTTCGACGGCTGGACCCGCATCCAGCCCCAGGCGTCGCGCAAGGGCGCCGAGGACACCGTGCTGCCCGATCTCAAGCAGGGCGACGTGCTCGACATCGATCAGGTGGACGCCAACCA
>NZ_CAXPXK010000044.1:0-6237 GCF_964221125.1 Alloalcanivorax sp. | reverse complement strand
TCTATAAATCGGCCCAACCAACAGGCCGGATAGACGTACGCAGTTTAATCTCCCTTGCTCACTGAGCCATCGCAGACAAGCAACACTTGCAAGAGGTGTACATAGATGTACTCGTGGCGTGTCCTGGGCAGCCCTGCCCGGCATCTCGCCCCTGATGGAGGGACCACACCATCCAATGGCCGCGGTTACAGGTCGGTGAGGGCTTTCAGGTCGTCGGCGACCTGTTCGACGGGCTGATCGTTGCGCATCAGCAGGCGCACCCGGCCGCTTTTGTCGAAGCCGTACATGGCCAGCCCGTGGGACACCTCGTAGTTGCCCTCCTCGTCTTTGTCGCCGTACCCGTAGGCGGTGCGGTAGCGCTTGGTGACGTCGTCGAGCTGGTCCTTGCTGCCGGTGAGACCGATCACCTCGGGGCCGAAGTAGTCGGTGTACTCCTTGAGCAAGGCCGGCGTGTCACGCTCCGGATCGACACTGATGAACAGCACGCGCAGTTGTTCGCGCTCCTGCTCGGACAGGGTGTTCATGGCCTGGGCGAGCAGCGTCAGCGTCATCGGGCAGTAGTCGGGGCAGTGGGTGTAGCCGAAGAACAGCACCACCGCTTTGCCGTCGACGATGGATTCGGTGACGGTATCGCCGTTTTCGTCGGTGAGGGTGAAGCTGAGATCGTCCATGACGCCGGTGATGTCCTTGCCGTGGAATGCCACGGGGGACTCGCCGCAGCCCGCCAGCAGCACCGCGAACAGGGCGATCAGCAAACCGGGGATGCGCATATCAGTCTCCTCGCTGTTCGTGATTCAAGTAGTACCTCAACACCACCAGGGCGCCGAGGATGGTCATCATGGCCGGCGGGATCCAGGTGAGCACGCCGCCCAGCACCTGGTCGGTGGCGGGGCTGAGCGGCCAGGCGCGGCCGCAGATGGCGTAAACGTCATAGAGGCCCGGCTCCGAGAAGGTGATGTAGGCGCCCAGCAGGATCTGCGGGAACAGCGCCGCCACCAGCATCAGAAAGCGCACGCCGAAGCCGGAGGTGCGCGCCTGGCGCGGGTCCCGGGGGTCGAGGATCACCAGCCAGAAAATCACCCCGTCGATCAGCATCGACCAGTTCATCAGTTCGTAGAGGCGCAGGCTGAGCATGGCGTCGAAATGCACCGAGGGCCATAGCCAGAAGAAGATCAGGCCGACGAACAGCAGCGTGGCCACCACCGGGTCGAACAGCACCCGCCGCAGCGGCGCGAAGGCCCGCGCCAGCAACGGGAAGCGGCGGCCGCCGGCCACCGCCGCCAGCACCGGCAGCGGGTTGGCCAGGGCGATCAGGAAGGCGCCCAGATGGTGCAGCACCAGATGCTGAATGCGGTGCATGAAGAACATGTAGCGGGCGTAGTAATCGAACTGGGTGTGGATCACCGCGTAGCAGAGCAGCAGGCCGGTGAAGAACGACAGCGCGCGCCACACTGAGGGCGCGCGCCCTTGCCGGGCCAGGCGGCGGGCGCCCAGCACCCAGCCGCCGGCGGCCAGCAGGCACAGCAGCACGGTGAGCGGCGAAAAGATGTACGGCGTGAGCGCGGTTTGCAGGGTCTGCCACATGGTCGGGCTCAGCGTTCGGTCACATGGAAACGCAGCACGCCGATGATCTGTTCCTTGGCGGTGCGGACTTCCACCCGCCAGCGGCCGCTGGCGTTGTCAGGAAAATGCAGTTTGTGCGACCAGGTGCGGTAGCCCTGTTCGCGGCCGCCGGTGACGCTCAGCGGGACCTTGTCCACCAGCTCGCGGCCATGGAACCAGTAATGATAGACCGGCTGACCCAGGCCCAGCGGCGCGCGGATGGCGGTGTAGGCGTACAGGCCTTCGTCGAGCTCTTCCCGGCTGAAGGTTTCACCGGTGACCAGCGGCTGGCGGCGTTCGCGGTTGAAGTTCACCGACACCGCCCGGTGCTCCAGGGAGAGGCTCAGCGGCGGCACCAGCCGCGCGCCCCACCAGGGCACCGAGATAATCGACGCGGAAACCAGCACCAGTGCGGCCCAGCGCCAGGCGCGGCGCGGGCCGCCTACCCGCCAGAAGCTGGGCAGCGCGAACAGCGCGGTCAACAGGGCGGCGCCATCCAGGGCCTGGTTGGTGGGCCATTTGAAGATCAGCGGCAACAGCACCAGCAGCGCCACGAACAGCGCCCAGGCATGGAAGCCGAAATACCAGGCGCGGTGGCCGGCGAGCCGGAAGTACAGCGGGTCGATGATGCTCACCAGCGCGCCGGCGACCACCAGCCCGGTGAACAGGAAATATTCGGCGCCGCCGGACCACTGCAGCACCACGAACGGCAGGCTGAAGAAGAAGGCTTCCTGGTGAACGCCCTGCAGCATCAGCTTGAGGGCGCCCTGGGCGACCTGCTCCATGGGCGTGCCGCGGAAGCGGCGCAGCCAGATGTTCTTGGTGATCAGCACCAGCCAGGTGGCCACCAGCACGGCGGTGAGCACCGCCGCCAGCCACGGCTGGCGCTCGACCAGAAAATAACTGGCCAGCCCCAGGCTGAAGCTGCCCACCGCCCAGACGTGGCGCAAACGGAACAACAGCGCATTGAGACGTTCGAGCCAGTGGGCGTTCATATCCGAATTTATCCAGCCAGATTAAGCAAGACCCCGGCGGCGACAGCGGAGCCGATGACGCCGGCCACATTAGGCCCCATGGCGTGCATCAGCAAATGATTTTGCGGGTTGGCTTCCAGGCCCACCCGGTTGGCCACCCGGGCGGCCATGGGCACCGCCGACACACCGGCGGCGCCGATGATCGGATTGATCGGGATCTTGCTGAAGCGGTTCATGACATGCGCCATCAGCACGCCGGTGCCGGTGCCGATCACGAACGCCGCCAGGCCCAGCACCAGAATACCCAGGGTTTCCGGCACCAGAAACTGTTCGGCGCCGAGCTTGGCGCCCACCGCCAGGCCCAGCAGGATGGTGACGGTGTTGATCAGCGCGTTGGTGGTGGTGTCCACCAGGCGGTTCACCACGCCGGATTCCTTCATCAGGTTGCCGAAGCAGAACATGCCCAGCAGCGGCGCCGCGTCCGGCAGCAGCAGCGCCACCAGCACCAGCAGTAGAATCGGGAACAGGATTTTTTCCAGCCGGCCCACCGGACGCAGCTGTTCCATTTTGATCTGGCGTTGCTTTTCGGTGGTCAGCAGCCGGATCACCGGCGGCTGGATCAGCGGCACCAGGGCCATGTAGGAGTAAGCCGCCACCGCCACGGCGCCGAGCAGCTCCGGCGACAACCGGCTGGTGACGTAAATACTGGTGGGCCCGTCGGCGCCACCGATGATGCCGATACTGGCGGCGTCGGCCAGGGAGAAGTCCAGGCCCAGGTAATTGAGCGCCAGGGCCCCCAGCAGCGCGGCGAAAATGCCGAACTGGGCGGCGGCGCCCAGCAACAGGGTGCGCGGGTTGGCCAGCAGCGGGCCGAAGTCGGTCATTGCCCCCACGCCCATGAAAATCAGCAGCGGGAATACGCCGGTGGTGAGGCCGGCCTCGTAGATCAGATAGAGCAGGCCGCCGGGTTCCGCCAGGCCGGCCACCGGAATGTTGGCGAGGATGCCACCGAAACCGATGGGGATCAGCAGCAGCGGTTCGAAGTTCTTGCGGATGGCCAGGAACAGCAGCACCAGGCCCACCAGGATCATCACGAACTGGCCGACGCTGAGCTGATAGAGCCCGGTGCTGAGCCAGAGGGTATTGAGCTGTTCCATGCTTAACCCCCGATCGTCAGTAGCACATCGCCCACGGCCACGGCGTCACCGGGTTTCACCCGCACCTCGGCCACGGTGCCGGCGCGGGGCGCGGCCACGTCGGTTTCCATTTTCATCGCTTCCAGCACCAGCACCCGTTCGCCCTCTTCCACCCGCTGGCCAGGTTTGACCAGCACTTCGAAGATGTTGCCGGCCAGCGGCGCCGGCACCGGCTCGCCGTCGCCGGTGGGGGCCGCCGGGGCCGCGCCGGAGGCCGCCGGCGCGCCGCCGTCCAGGGGTTTGATGCCGTCGATGTCGCCGCCGTCACTGACGGTGACGGTGTAGCGCTGGCCTTCCACGGTGACCGTGTAGACGCCCTCTTCCTGGCCGTCGTCGCCCTCGGAGGGCGCCGGCTCGAAGGCGTCCGGGGTGCCCCGGTTGGCGAGAAACTTGAGCCCGATCTGCGGGAACAGCGCGTAGGTGAGTACGTCGTCCAGGCGGCGCTCGCCGGAGGCCAGTTCGATGCCCTCCTCCGTGGCCTGCTGTTCCAGCTCGCGACCCAGGGCGTCCAGTTCGTTGTCGAGCCGGTCCGCCGGGCGGCAGGTGAGCGGTTGGTCGCCTTCCAGGGCGCGCTCGCGCAGCGCCTCGTCGAAGGGCGCCGGCGCTTCGCCGTATTCACCGCGCAGGATGCCGCGGGTTTCCTTGCTGAGCGCCTTGTAGCGTTCGCCGGCCATCACGTTCATTACCGCCTGGGTGCCGACGATCTGCGAGGTGGGCGTGACCAGGGGAATGTAGCCCAGGTCCTTGCGCACCCGGGGAATCTCCTCGAGCACCGCGTCGAAGCGATCCAGCGCGTTTTGTTCGCGCAGCTGGCTTTCCATATTGGTGAGCATGCCGCCGGGCACCTGCGCCACCAGAATGCGCGAGTCCACGCCGCGCAGGCTGCCTTCGAAGCGCCGGTACTTGAGCCGCACCTGGCGGAAGTAAGCGGCGATTTCCTCCAGGGCGCGAATATCCAGGCCGGTGTCGCGGTCGGTGCCTTCCAGCATCGCCACCACAGTTTCCGTGGGGCTGTGGCCGTAGGTCATCGACATGGAGGAGATCGCGGTGTCGACGTTGTCGATGCCGGCCTCCGCCGCCTTCAGGGCGGTGGCGGTGGACAGGCCGGTGGTGGCGTGGCACTGCATGTGCACCGGAATATCCAGCGCCTGCTTGAGACGGCTGACCAGCTCGAACGCGGTGTAGGGCGTGAGCAGGCCGGCCATGTCCTTGATCGCCACGGAGTCGGCGCCCATGTCCTCGATGCGTTTGCCCTGCTCCACCCAGACGTCGAGGGTGTGCACCGGACTCACCGTGTAGGCGATGGTGCCCTGAGCGTGCTTGCCCTGTTTGACCACCGCCGCCACCGCCCGCTCGATGTTGCGCATGTCGTTCATGGCGTCGAACACGCGGAACACGTCCACGCCGCTTTCCGCCGCCCGTTCCACGAAGGCGTCGACCACGTCGTCGGCGTAATGGCGGTAGCCGAGCAGGTTCTGCCCGCGCAGCAGCATTTGCTGGGGCGTGTTGGGCATCGCTTTCTTGAGCTCGCGGATGCGCTCCCAGGGGTCCTCGCCCAGGTAGCGGATGCAGGCGTCGAAGGTGGCGCCGCCCCAGGATTCCAGCGACCAGAAACCGATGCGGTCGAGTTTCTCCGCGATCGGCAGCATGTCGTCCAGGCGCAGGCGGGTGGCAAGCAGGGACTGGTGGGCGTCGCGCAGCACCACGTCGGTGATGCCGAGAGGCGTTTTTGTCGTCATGGGAAGATTCCGATCAGCGTTGGGCGCGGTGTTGCCGGATGGCGTCCTGGATGGCCGCCCGAATGTGTGGAGAAACCTGGGGTGCGGGTTCCGGGGCCGGCGCGGTGGCGGGCTTGCCGCCGGTGGTTTCGGGGGCGAAGCGCTGAACCAGGGCCGAGAGGCCGGTCATCACCGCCACCAGAATCAGAAGAAAGGCGAGTACCACGCCCATGCCCAGCACCATGAGCTGTACGCCCTGGGCCAATAGATCGTTCATGCTCCGCTCCCGGGTAGGTTCAAGCGTGGGCTGTTTTGCTGGGGATCCGCCGCCTTTTGGGCGGGGTTCCGGCGCCCTGATTCGGCGCAATGTATCGGGATTGTCGACAACAGGCAAGGTAATGGGGGACTGGGGTGGTTGATTTTGGGGAGTTTGGTAGGGGGATGGGGGTGGATTGTTGACATTTTTTTGATGAAGGGTGTGGGGGCGGCTTTGTAGAGGGGCGCCTGGCTTTGCTTCGCTTGCCTGGCTTGGGGGGTGGGTTTCGGGGCGGGGAGCTGGGGATTGGGAAAGAAAGGGGGGAGAGACTTGTGGGAGCGGGCCTTGCCCGCGAAAGGGTGGCGTTGGCCACCCGGCGGGATGCCAGAGGCGTGGATCTGGAGGACGCTGATGGGGGGAGGATTGATTCGTCCGGCTTTGCCGGACTCACCCCTGCGGGGCAGATCGGAAGAGCGTCGGGAGGGAAAGAG